>CALKTZ010000528.1 GCA_937997355.1 uncultured Planctomycetales bacterium
GAAGCCTTTCGGTTCTCAAGGTTGGCGAGTGGGGAACGAGTTCGACTGGTTCTCGTCGATCAGGCGCCGGAAGAGTTCCAGATGCTTCCGGGCGATGGCGGCGATCGAGTATTCACGCTCGACCCGCGCCCGGGCGGCCCGGCTCATGTGGAACGCCCGATCGAAGACCGACCATTGCTCGATGATCACCTTCGCCAGCCCTTCGGGATCGTCGACCGGTGCCAGCCTACCATTTTTGAATTCCAGGATCAGGCGGCGGTTGCCCGGGATCGACGAGGCGACCACCGGGATGCCCAGCGCGATCGCTTCGAGCAGCGCCACGCTCATCCCCTCCTCGCGCGAAGGTAACACGAACAGGTCGGATTGCCGGAGCCGGTCGGTCACCTGTTCCGGGATCTCCGCGCCCGGTAGCTCGACGGATTGTTCCAGGCCGAGCGACCGCGCCTGTTCTTCAAGGCGAGTTCGCTCCGGCCCCTCGCCGATCAGGGTGAGTCGTGCCTCGGGAAACGATTTCCGCACGATCGGCCATGCCGAGACGAGGGTATCCAGCCCCTTCTCGGGGGCCAGGCGGCCCACGAACACCGCCCGGGGAGACGCCTTCCAGCCCGGCCGCACCTGCCACGAAGCTTCGGGGATCGGAACGCCGTTGGGAATCGAGACGATGCGCGGCCCATCGATCGAATCCGAGGAATCCTCGCGGCGACTTTCGTCCCGCATCGTGCCGGAACGCCAGGCCGTCTTCAACTCGTCTTCGATCGCCCTGGAGATGGACACGAAGGCGGTGGCCTGCCTGCATTTCTTGCCAATCTTCCGGCCGAAATTCCCCCAGCCTTGCCAGGCGATGTCCCCCGTCGCCCCGGCCCCCTCCGGCCGCAGGACCACCGGAAAGCCCAGGCGCTCCCCGGCCGTCAGGGTGGCGTAGGCGTCGTGCTTGAGCATCGAGACGTAGGCGATGTCGACGGGGTTGTGCGCGAACCAGCGCTCCAGGTTCCGCATGTAGAGCCAGGTTCCCACGACGCGAATCCGGGAGGTCCCCAGCCGGACGATTTCCAGGCTACCCACCTCGTCTCGATCTTTCTTGCTTTTGCGAGACGACGATGCCAGGTCGATCATTTCATGAGACGGCAGGATCTGTTTGGGATCGGTCGGCCGCGAGGTCAGCAGCGAGACCCTGGCTCCTTCCAGGGCGAGCGCTTCCGCGAGGTAGCTCACCACGCGTTCCGCGCCGCCGATGAGCGGCGGATAACGTCGCGTGACCAACGCGATCTTCAACGGTTTTTGGGGAAGTGTCATCAGTCCGAGAGTGGGCAAGGTTCGGGAAAGTTTGGGGGGGCCGGCAGGGCTATGTTCGGAGTGTGTTTACTCCCGCAGGATGCCGATGTACGGGAGGTGGCGGTAGTCGTCGTTGAAGTCGAGGCCGTAGCCGACGACGAAGGCGTTGGGGATGACGAATCCGGCGTAGTCGGGCTCGATCGGCAGTTCCTGACGCCCCTGCTTGTGCAGCAAGACGGCCGTCCGGACGCTTTTCGCATTCTTACCTTGAAGATGCTGGACGAGGGCCGAGAGGGTTCGCCCGGTGTCGAGGATGTCGTCAACCAGCAAGACGTCTCGACCGGAGACATCGGGGTCCAGGGTTTCGTTGACGATCAGACGATCCGAGGTCGTGGTCTCTCCCCGGTAGCTGCTCGCCTGCATCAGCGCGATCCGGTGCGGGGTTCGAATCTGCCGGATGATGTCGGACAGGAAGACGAGACTGCCGGTGAGCACCGCGACGATCGTCAGCGGCTTCCCCTGATAGTCGGCGTCGATCCGCGATCCGAGTTCACGCACGCGGGCCTGAATCTCGGACTCGGAGATCAGGATCGACTCGACCCGATCGTTGGCCGACCGGTCGGCCATGCGATTTTCGGCGGTCTCATCAGCTCGGGGCCGGTCGGCGCTGGACACGGGCGATCTATCCTTGTCGGGCTGTGTGCTGGGGGTCGAACGTCAAGAGTGTACCGGAAATCGGGCTCAGGAGACAAATGGAGCGGCCTCCCTGACGGCCGGCCGGCTTGGCCGGGGATTGCCGCGATGGAGCTTTGCCCAGCGTCGTTTGTGGACCGCGAAGTAGAGGACCGGCAGGAAGACGTCGATCACCTCGTCGGCGATCAGCAGGCCGCCGAGGACCGGCGCCGCCATCGGCCGGATCACCTCGGCCCCGACCCCGGTGGCCCAGAGCATGGGGGCGATCGAGATGATGGCCGCCCCCTCGGTGAGGAGCTTGGGGCGGAGCCGATGAATCGCGCCGTCCAGGATCGCCTGGCGAAGCTCGGCGACCGAGCCGATCGCCTCCAGCCCGCCGCGCTCCTCGATCGCCTCGTGAAGATAGACGAGCATCACGACTCCGGTTTCCACCGCCATGCCGAAGCAAGCGATATACCCCACCTGCACGGCCACGCTGAAGTTGAACCCGAAGAGCCACTGGAACATCGCCCCCCCCGCCAGGGCGCCGAGCACGCTCGTCATGAGGAGGAGGGCGTCGATCCAGCTCTTGTGGGTCAGATAGAGGATCAATGCGATGAGGGCGATCACCGCCGGGAAGATGATCCGGAGAGTCCGGTTGGCCCGCACCTGATGCTCGTAGGTGCCCGTCCATTCGAGATACATCCCGGGCGGGAGATGCGCGCCCACCTTCTCGGCGACGACGCGCTGGGCCTCCTCGACGAAGCCGACCTCATAGCGATCGCGCACCAGGAGTTGGACGTAGGCGCGGAGCAGGCCGTTCTCGCTCTTGATCATCGAGGGGCCTTCGACGACCCGGATGTCGGTCACCGCGGCGAGCGGCACCTGGACCGGGGGAGCCGATCCGGACGCCCCCGAGCTTGGCGAGGCGGCCCCCATCCCCCCCCCGGCCATGCCGCCGCTGCCCGGGGCCTTGTTCATGCCTCTTCCCGAGACGAGGATTTCCTTGAGCGAGTCGACGTCGTCCCGGAAGTCGCGGGCGTAGCGGACCCGCACTGGATAACGCTCCCGCCCTTCCACGGTCATCGTGAGGGGCCTCCCCCCCATCGCGGTCTCGACCACATCCTGAATGTCGCCGACGTTCACCCCATAACGCGCGGCCTTCTTGCGGTCGATCTTGATTTCCACGTAGCCCTTGCCCGTGATCTGGTCCGGGAAGACATTGGCCGCGCCCCGCACGCCCCGGAGTGCCGCGGCCACTTCCTGGGCGACACGCTGAATTTCGTCGAGCCTGGACCCGAACACCTTGACCGCGACGGGCATCCGCACCCCGGTGGAAAGCATCTCGATTCGGTTGGCGATCGGCTGGGTGAAACT
>CALKTZ010000529.1 GCA_937997355.1 uncultured Planctomycetales bacterium
TTGCAATTGATTGTCGCAGATCCGGAAGCGTGAGCGTAACCATTTATTTCGCCGCCGAAATCGGTTCGCCCTTCGAGAGGTTCGTGATGACGCCCCTACCCGCGGATTCGTCAGAGTATTTTCGACCGGGTCGTTTGCTCCGCACTTATACAAATAGCCGGGCGATCATCTACCGGGCCGACCGAATCGATCGGAAGTCTCGACTTGTCGAAGGGATGATGCTCGACGATCGCGGATCGGTCATCACGGGTTTCATCATGAGCTTCGAATCCTGGGAAAGCACCGCGGAACGCGCCAGAAATTAATTCGCAGCCCATCACGTCGATCGATCCGGCCAGCCGGGTTGGTATCTCTCTCTCCACGGCCATCATTTCTGAAAGATATCGGTCGACTTCCGCCGCGTTTATGCCGGTGTCCTCGAACAGTGGCTCGGACTCCCCTCCCGCGAGGCGGTCGGCGTCGGCTTCGAGCCTTTACCGTTGTTCCGGGGGTGAGAGCTTTCTCGGCCGCGGACCTCAAAGGATCAGCATGGCATCGCCATAGCTATAGAACCGATAACGTTCGCGGATCGCCTCGGCATAAGCGGCGCGGACTGGCTCGATTCCCGCGAGGGCGCTGACCAGCACCAGCAGGCTGCTGCGAGGGAGATGGAAGTTGGTGATCAGCGCATCGAGACCCTGAAATGTGTGCCCCGGCTTCAAATACATCGCGGTCGGCCCCGTGAACGGTTCGATCGAGCCGGATGCCGACGCGGCGGTTTCCAGGGTCCTCGCCGACGTGGTGCCGACCGCGACGATGCGCCCGCCTCGCTTCCTCCGCTCTTCGAGCAGCGTGGCGGTCTCGCTCGATAGCTCGGCCCATTCTTCGTGGAGCACGTGATCGTCGATCCGATCGGCCTCGATCGGTCGGAAGGTCCCGATGCCAACATGCAGGGTGAGATCGACCGAGGTAATACCCTTTTCCGCCAACCTTCCGAGAACCTCATCGGTGAAGTGGAGCCCGGCCGTGGGGGCCGCGACCGAGCCGGGGAACCGCGCATAGATGGTCTGATAGCGATCGCGGTCACCGGGACCTTCTCGCCCCTTGCGAATGTAGGGGGGAAGCGGCGTTTCCCCGCAACGCTCCAGGATTTCGGCCGTCGACAACGTGGCCAGGTCCGACGAAACCGCCGGCCGGACGATCCAGCGTCCCGCCTCGTCCCGCCCCTCCAGGGTGATCGCAAGGTCCTGCCCGACCACGAATCGCTCGTCGAGCGACGGTCGACCCCTCGTTGATGCGAGCATCTCCCAGCATCCCCCCGGCCGCTCGCGGAGGAAGAGCCCTTCCCACTTGCCGCCGGTTGCCTCGCGATGACCGAGGAGTCTCGCCGGCATCACGCGGGTGACATTCCGCGCCAGGGTGTCGCGTGGGTCGAGGAACTCGGGAAGCTCGTTGAAGGTCCGGTGCTGAATCCGACCCGTCCGGCGATCGAGGACCATCAATCGCGATCGATCTCTCGGCTCGACGGGATGTTGCGCGATCAATTCGGCGGGGAGATCGAAGTCGAATTCGGCGGTCCGCATGGGGAGGATGGTCCGGATGGTCCCTTTTTCTCGGTCAGTCCATTATCCTAGGGTTTCGGTCCGGGGGATTGCAAAGTCGGTTTCCCCGGATCAGGGAACTCGAACCAGCGTCGGCCTCCGAAGCCGAAGGTTGCGGAGAAGGTTTTCATCCGTCGTGTTTCTCATTTCAACTCTGAGTTTCCCTTGCAAAGCCTGAGCGATCGACTGGCCGCCACATCGGACCTCGCGCAACGTCGCCCCTGGCCCGATCGGCCGGTTCGCTTAACCTTCGCGATCACCGATCTCGACGTCGGCGGCGCGGAGCGAGCCCTCGTGAGCCTGGCCACTCGGCTGGATCGTCGCCGCTGGCAGCCCTCGGTGATCTGCCTGAGCGGTGAGGGGGAGCTTGCCAAGGTGTTGCGCCAGGAGGGAATTCCTTGCAACTGCCTGAAGGTGAATCCGCATCACCCGTTGCTGGCCGTCGCGCGGATAGCCTGGGCCATCCGTGGTCAACGTCCCGAGCTGATCCAGAGCTTTTTGTTTCATGCCAATCTCGCCGTGAAGCTGGCCTCCCTGTGTCCGGGGACGGGACGACCCTGGATCGTCGGCGGGTTGCGGGTGGCCGAGCGACAACGGCGATGGCATCTGACGCTGGATCGGCTGACCGCTCGGCTCTCGGCCGGGGCTGTGTGCGTTTCGGAAGGGGTCCGACGGTTCAGCCAGGAAGCGGGGTTGCCGGCGGCTCGCCTGACCGTCATCCCCAACGGGATTGACCCCAGGCCGTTCGACCAGGCGGCACCTGCCGATCGGCGGGAACTTGGCATCTCGGAAAGTTCTCATCTGGCGCTCTATGTGGGACGGCTCGACCCGCAAAAGGGGCTGCCCGACCTGCTCGCCGCCGCCGAATGGGTCGGGGAACGAACGGCCGACTGGCACCTGCTGGTCGCGGGAGATGGGCCGGAACGAGATCGGCTGGTGAAACGATTGGCTTCCGCCGATTCGCATCCGTCGCATTGGGTGGAGCGTGTCCGTGTGCTGGGCCGCAGGGCGGACATCCCGAGCCTGATGAAGTCGGCCGACCTGCTCGTCCTCCCTTCACTCTGGGAGGGAATGCCCAACGTGATTCTGGAAGCGATGGCGGCCGGCCTCGCCGTGGTGGCCACGCGTGTGGAAGGGTCGGAAGACCTGGTGATTCCCGAGCAAACCGGCTGGTTGGTCCCCCCCGGCGATCCCTCGGCCCTCGGCCATGCCCTCCTGGAAGCATCGCGGAATCCCGAACGTTGCCATGCCTACGGCGCGGCGGGACGCCGGCGTGTGGAGGAATTCTTCACGCCGGAGGCGGTCGTCGCCTCCTACGAGCGGCTCTGGGCCGGGCTTCTCGGGTATCGATTTCCGTGATCCGAAGGGATTTGCCTCAGGCGTTGCCGGCCGATCGCGCCGTCGCCCGGTCGAGGCGGGCTTTGATC
>CALKTZ010000530.1 GCA_937997355.1 uncultured Planctomycetales bacterium
ATCATCCAGATCTACAGCCGGGATGCGGGCAAGCGCGAGGCGAAGCTCAGTTTCAACGTCGGGCAGGGGACGCAGGATCTCGGCTTCCGGAGCGACGTCGATATCCTGTTCGACTGTCAGCCGGCCGTGAAAGTGACGCTCGATGTTTGCGATGATGACGGCCAACCGGTGATGGCTTCGTTCATTTTTCGCGATAAACACCGGAGGGTTTATCCCTCTCCCTCTCGTCGCCTGGCCCCGGACTTTTTCTTCCATCCCCAGGTTTATCGACAGACCGGCGAGACGGTCGAACTTCCTCCCGGCACCTACGAAGTCGAGTTTACCCGAGGGCCGGAGTATCTCACCCAAACCCGCATGATTACCGTCCCCCCAGGGAGCACACACCGGGAGACATTCCAGCTCAAACGGTGGATCAACCTCGCAAAACAGCATTGGTATTCGGGGGATCATCACGTCCATGCGGCGGGATGCGGGCACTACGAAAGCCCGACGGCAGGGGTGAAGCCCGACGACATGTGGCGCCATATCCTGGGAGAAGACCTCGATGTCGGCTGCGTCCTCAGTTGGGGGCCGTGCTGGTATGTGCAAAAGCAATTCTTCGAAGGTAAGACGCACCCCCTTTCAACGCCCGACTATCTCATGCGATATGACATCGAAGTCTCCGGGTTTCCGTCATCGCACTCGGGGCATGTTTGCCTCCTTCGGCTGAAAGAAGATGACTACCCGGGAACCACACGTATCGAAGAATGGCCAAGCTGGGATCTCCCCGTCTTGAAGTGGGGGAAGTCGCAAGGAGGAATCGTCGGGTTCGCCCATTCGGCCACCGGTCTGAGGACCAGGGATCAATCCTTGCCAACCTACGAAGTCCCTCGCTTCGATGGCATCGGCGCGAACGAATTTATCGTTGATGTGGCCCACGATGCGGTCGACTTCATTTCGACCGTCGACACGGCGGCCCCTCATGAATTGAACATCTGGTATCACACGCTCAATTGCGGATATCGCACCCGGGTTAGCGGCGAAACCGATTTCCCTTGCATCTACGGCGATCGAGTCGGCATGGGGAGGGTCTATGTGAAACTCGACGACGGCAAACTCAACTTCGATCGCTGGTGCGAAGGGGTCAAGCAAGGACGGAGCTACGTTTCGGACGGTCGGACTCATCTCCTCGACTTCAAGGTGGATGATCGCGAGCTTGGTGAAAAAGGAAGCGAGTTACAACTGGAAGGGCCGAAAACCGCGAAAGTCACGGCCCGCGTGGCCGCCTATTTACCGAACGAGCAGACCGCGGCGGCAAAAGCCGTTCAGCAGAGCCGACTCGACGAAAAGCCTTACTGGGATATCGAGCGTGCCCGGATCGGGTCAGGCCGTACCGTTCCCATTGAACTTATCATGAACGGCTTTCCGGTTGCCCGGAAGGAGATCGTTGCCGATGGGTCCATACAGAACATCTCCTTCGAGGTTCCAATTCAGAAATCAAGCTGGTTGGCCCTACGGATCTATCCGACGTCTCACACGAATCCCATCTTCGTCCTTGTAGGAGGGAAGCCGATCCGCGCCTCGAAGAAGTCGGCGGAATGGTGTTTGAAGGGGGTCGATCAGTGCTGGTCTCAGAAGGAACGCAACATTCGGGCCGCGGAGATCGAAGACGCGAAGGCCGCTTATGAGTTCGCTCGCCAAGCCTACAAGCGAATTCTGACGGAAGCGGCCGAGGATTGATTGTCTCCGATGAACAAGACGAATCGAGGATTCGACGAATGCTGCCAACCGCCTTGCGCCCTTGTTTGATCGCCGCACTGTGTGCTCCGCTCTTCACGATTAACGGCGTCCGGGCCGACGAGTCTCCGGCGGATCTCGTTGTCCGGGCGAGCAAGGTCATCACGGTCGACCGCGATTTTCGAATCGCGACGGCCGTCGCGATTCGAGGCGATCGGATCGTCGCGGTCGGAGGTGACGACGAAATCGTCCGATGGATCGGCCCTTCGACGAAGGTCATCAACGGCGACGGGAAAGCCCTTCTTCCCGGGCTGTACGATAGCCATGTCCATCCATTAGGGGCGGCCAGCAGCGAAGCCGATCACGAGATTCCCGCGTTCGATTCGCTCGAAAGCGTGATGAAATACATCGCGGGTCGCGTGCGGGTCCAACCGAAAGGGACCTGGATTATCGTCAGATACGCCTTCCCGACGCGTCTCAGGGAAGGGAGGTTCCCGACCCGCGAAGAGTTGGACCGCGTCGCCCCCGATCACATGGTCTTGCATCAAGGTGGTCCCGCCGGTGTCGTCAATTCCCTGGCACTTCGTCACTCGGGGATCGACCGCGACACCCCGAATCCTCCCGCGGGCACGATCGTGCGTAATCCGGCGACCGGTGAGCCGACGGGCATGATGCGCAATGCCTATTCGGCGCTGAAGGATCTGCCGAAGGATGCGTATTCCGACGACGGCCTACCGGATGAAACGCGCGTCCTCGAACTCTTCCGACAGTACAACCGCAGGGGCTTGACGAGCATTGCCGATCGAGGAGCGAGTGAAAAGGCAATCAAACTCTATCGGCAACTGAGGGATCGGAACGCGCTGACGGTTCGCGTGAATGCAACGCGAATCATGCCGCCCCCCTTCGGCGACAGAAGGACGATCATCGGCAAGCTGAATGCGCTGGCCGATTACAACGCCGATGAGGAACCGAATGGCCCGACCGGGGTTGGAGACCACTGGGTAAGGATCGGTCCCATGAAGGTCTTTCTCGATGGAGGCATGCTCAACGGCACGGCCTACATGCGAGAGCCCTGGGGGACCGGGGCGACGTACCAGATCACGGAACCCGATTATCGAGGCCTCTTGTTCGTCAAACCCGAGATTCTCCAGACGATCGCCGAGGAAGCCGCCAGGCGCGGCTGGCAAATGACCGCGCACTGCGCCGGCGAGGCGAGCATGGACGAACTGCTGAAAGCCTACGAAAAAGCGGATCGTACCGTCGGGATACGAGACCGGCGTTGGATGATCACACACGCCAATTTCACATCCGCCAACAATCTCCAACGGTGTGCCGAGTTAAGCATCGTCGCCGACCTCCAACCTGCCTGGCTCTGGGAAGATGCTCGAACCCTTCTGAAAGTCCTGGGGGCTCGGCGGATGGAATGGTTCCATCCCTATCGCAAATGGCTTGATGCGGGGCTCGTGATTGGCGGTGGCAGCGATCACATGATCCGCCTGGATTCGTTGGGTTCGACGAATCCCTGGGATCCCTGGCTCGGAATCTGGATCGCGGTCACGCGAGAAACCGACGGTTCGGGAATCCTGAATCCGGATCAGAAACTCACCCGTGCCGAGGCCATTCGCCTCTACACGATCAACAACGCCATCCTTCACCACGAGGAGAAGGAAAAGGGCTCGATCGAGGTTGGCAAACTTGCAGACCTTGTCCTGATCGATCGCGATCCCATCACCTGTGCAGACAATGACCTGCGAAGCACGCAGGTTCTCTGGACCATGGTCGGGGGCCGGATTGTTTTCGACCGTGAGAAATCCCCCTGAGTTTTCTCATTCCTTTTGAGTCTCGATGAAGTTTGATCCTCCATGTCATCCAGCCCCCGGCATGTGTTGTTCGGATTTTGCTAAGTTCCGCACAACATCCATGCGACCGGATCGGAAAGGAAGCCGATTCATGAGGCCCCCGAATCGTAAAACAATCGTCTGCGTGATCGGAACCAGGCCCGAAGCGATCAAAATGGCTCCGATCATTTTGGCCCTTCGAGAGGTAAGTTGGGCGTCGTGTCGCATCCTCCTGAGCGGCCAGCACCGCGATCTCGTGAGGCCGATCCTCGACCTCTTCAATATCGAGCCGGATCTCGATCTTGATGTGATGCGCCATAACCAGGCGTTACCCGAGCTAACCGCCGACTTGATGACCGGACTTTCTCGTACGATCGCTCAGGAGCATGCAGACCTGGTGCTCGCGCAGGGAGACACGACAACCGTTCTCGCATCGGCACTTGTTAGCTACTACCTGCGCATACCATTCGGGCATGTGGAGGCCGGATTACGAACACGTCGACTCGACTCCCCGTTTCCGGAAGAGGGCAACCGGGTGGTCGCCGGGCAACTCAGTTCCCTTCACTTCGCCCCGACGAAGTCGGCCCGATCTAAT
>CALKTZ010000531.1 GCA_937997355.1 uncultured Planctomycetales bacterium
CGCCGCGGCGGGAAGCTTGGGCTTGACCGGCTCCTCGGCAAACGCCATTGAATTTGAAAGCAAGAACGCGATCCAACCCAGACGCATGGTCAGCGATCCTCCTGGGGCACCGACCGATCCGTTTCGTCGGGAGGAGCCTGTTGATACTTGTAGGAAGCAGATTCCTTCGAATAGCCCCCAGCCGGAGTCGGGGAAAAGAGACGCAAGGCCGTCGATCCCGGGGCATCGGGTGACGAGAATCGCCCGTTGGGCTGGCAATTGGTGTGGCTTCAAGACAAAATTGTAGCGAAGCGAACGGTCATCGACAACGACGCCCGTGTCGGTGCCGACTTCGGTCCTGCCTCGGCCGATTCCGCCTCGGTTGGCCGGATTCTTGGGTTTTCAGAAGATTCTCTTGAGGAGCGCTCCGTGTCGAATCTCGTTCCTGCCCCCACCACGACCACTCCCAATCCCTACAAGAATCCCAGCTATCCCCAACGCATCCATCTCGGCGAACGCCAGGCGCTCCTGGCCATCCTTCAATCTTGCGATGACCGGCTCGACGGATTTCGGCAAAAGCTGGACGTAGTCGGCAAGAGGGCCGATCGGCCGACCTACGAACGGCTCTTCCTCCAGCTCCAAGGTGCTCGCGATCAGGTCGCCGATGCGGTCCGACGTTTGCCGCTTGAGGCCGGGTCGCTCTATCACGAAGATCGTGAACGTCTCCAGGCCGCCTCGGAAGCCTTCGATCGCCTGGCGAAGCGTTGGTCCAACTGAGTTCGGACCGACAACTTACCGCTTCCAATTCTCGATGGGACGTTCGACCTGCGATTGGAATGGAAGCTCGACACGACTCCCTCGCCGCGCGGATTCATAGAGGGCATGGATGGCCTCGACAACGGCCCGGCCATCCTCCCCCGTTTCTCGAGGAGTTTCGCCGGTTCGTATGCAGGAGATGAAATGTTCCATCTCCTGAGGGAATCCATAGTTCCAGATCTCTTCGTAGATCGGAAACGTCCACCCTTCGGTTGCCCCTGCCTTCTCGACGGCATAGTTGTAGCCTCGTTTCGAATACGCGCGGAGCGAATTCCCGTAGAGCAGATCGGCGTAGGCTTGCCCCTCGGAACCGAACACCTCCGCGCGATCATCCATGCCGCCAGGCTTGGTCCAACTCTCCTCGGCGAGTCCGACCGCTCCCCCTTCGAAATTGAGAATCAGGATCGACTCATCATCTCCTTTTGTCTTTTCTCCATGAACATACGTGCCCATCTGTGCATAGACACTTGATATTCGAGCCTTTCCACCTGGCGTGTCCTTCCCGAGAAGCCATCGAAAAAATTCGATGGCATGACACCCCATATCGAATGTCACTCCTCCGCCGCTGAGCCGTAGATCATAAAACCAGTCGGAATGCGGGCCGTCGTGCTTCTCCGACTGCTTGACCAAATGAATTTTGCCGAATGCTCCCTGATCGACTAACTCTTTGAGCCGCACATACTTGGGGGCAAAGCAAAGTTCCTCGGCATAGCCCAGGATCACGCCTGCGTTCCGGCAAGCGTTGATCATGCGGTCGCATTCAGCAACGTTCAGCGCCATCGGTTTTTCGACGACAACGTGCTTCCCCGCGGCCGCGGCGCGAATTGTCATATCGTGATGGAGGTAATTGGGCAAACCGAGGACGACCAGGTCGATCGGCCTATAATCAAGAAGGACCTGATAGTCCGAAAAAGCGTGGGAGATTCCGCGGGCTGCCGCAAATGCTTCCGAATGCCCGGGAGTCGGCGAGGAAACGGCGACAACCTCAACCCCCGGCAAACGCGACAACGCTTCGAAGTGGATTGCGGAAATAAAACCCGAACCGATCAATCCCACACGAATGGTTTTCAATCGCTCATCTCATTTGGCAAGGAGCTGCATAGTGAAAGGAACAGGGCTGCGCAATCTGAGGCCATCAGAGCCTACCACGCTACCGTCGCAAGGACCAAACAATCAATAGACTCCAACAACGCGCATAAGTCATCAAACGATCGGTTGTTTCCAACCATGCTTTGACCCGTCATCGATCGAATTTTATTTCGATTCCGACTCGAACCGTTCGGCAAAGTAATTGCATTAGACTTTTGTTTTCAAACTCCTCTCTTTGAAAATTCGGCAGTCAGAGTGTCGATCCATTCGAGCCCATACGCTCGAATGCTCTCATCGACCGGCCGGTCGCGGCCCTTCCATTTACATAAAACAAGCCGCGACCGACCGGGTTCGATGATCTCTACGTTTCCGCCGGAGTGGGGCGGATCAAGTTCATGTCGGCGTGGCCTCGCGGATGAAGGAGAGTGGGCCCTGGATCCCGTCCGCCGAGATCGACGCGATCGCGTAGTAGTACGTCACCCCCGCCGTCACCTCCGTGTCCACCAACTGGCTCCCCGTCACCACCTTGTACAGCGACAGCGAACCCGGCGACGACGTCAGGCCCCGGTAGATCGCGTAGCCCACCGCGCCACCCGTCGGCGTCCACGACCACGTCACGCGCCCCGCGCCGCCGGCCGTCGGGCCCGTACCCGGGTACGGCAGCCCCGCGTTCACCGTCACGCTCGACGCGCTCGCCACCCCGCCGGCCGTCGACGTCGCCGTCACCGCGTACACGCCCGTACCCGACGGCCTCAGCACGATCGACGGCGACACCGTCGTCGACTGCACGGCCCCGCCCAGCGACACCCTCCACGTCAGGGCGTTCGACATCCCCGCCGGCACCTTGCTCAGACGCGCCGCCCCCCAGTCCGCGATCGTCGACGACGCCGACGCCGTACCCGTCGAGATCGTCCGCAGGCTCAGGGTCGTACGCCCCGTCACGTCCACCGAGATCGGCAGGTAGGTCCACGCCGACGTCAGGACCGGGGACGTGTAGAGCAGCGCCCCGTCCGCCCACACCTGGTACGTCACCGACACCCCCGAGCCCGACGACGCCCCGTCCAGCCCGATGTCCGCCTGGAACGTCGTGTACGACCCGCCCAGCGGCACGTCCACCTGCGACGTCCCGGACGCCGAGATCCCCTTCTCGTAGTAGCTCCAGCCCACCCGGATCGGCGTGCCCCCCGCCACCCCGTCGACCCCGACCGCCCCCGAGCCGTTCCTCACCGTCGCGAACGCCAGGTCCCCGACGTACGTGCTCCCGTACCCGTCCAGCACGATCGCCGCGTTCGTCGCGATCACGGGCGTCGCCCCCAGGGCCTCCTGCGCCCCCTGCGCCGCCGACTGATACGCCCAGGTGGTCCGGTACTGCTGCCCGTAGACCGCCAGCTGCGCGAGCTGCGCCGAGGTCAGCGTGCCGTAGGACATGTTGAGCTTGAGCAGGTTCAGGTCGAGGGTGTTGATCGTCCCGTCGCCGTTGAAGTCCCCCTGCTGCCACGCCATCCCCCCCTTGCCGTAGTTGGACGACAGCACCTGGAAGTCGTCCCAGGCCACCTTGCCGTCGAGCGACGCGTCGCCCGCGACGGTCGTGCCCGGGGTGTAGACCACCGAGCCCTGCGTCGGCGTGGCGTAGCGGATGAAGGAGAGTGGGCCCTGGATCCCGTCCGCCGAGATCGACGCGATCGCGTAGTAGTACGTCACCCCCGCCGTCACCTCCGTGTCCACCAACTGGCTCCCCGTCACCACCTTGTACAGCGACAGCGAACCCGGCGACGACGTCAGGCCCCGGTAGATCGCGTAGCCCACCGCGCCACCCGTCGGCGTCCACGACCACGTCACGCGCCCCGCGCCGCCGGCCGTCGGGCCCGTACCCGGGTACGGCAGCCCCGCGTTCACCGTCACGCTCGACGCGCTCGCCACCCCGCCGGCCGTCGACGTCGCCGTCACCGCGTACACGCCCGTACCCGACGGCCTCAGCACGATCGACGGCGACACCGTCGTCGACTGCACGGCCCCGCCCAGCGACACCCTCCACGTCAGGGCGTTCGACATCCCCGCCGGCACCTTGCTCAGACGCGCCGCCCCCCAGTCCGCGATCGTCGACGACGCCGACGCCGTACCCGTCGAGATCGTCCGCAGGCTCAGGGTCGTACGCCCCGTCACGTCCACCGAGATCGGCAGGTAGGTCCACGCCGACGTCAGGACCGGGGACGTGTAGAGCAGCGCCCCGTCCGCCCACACCTGGTACGTCACCGACACCCCCGAGCCCGACGACGCCCCGTCCAGCCCGATGTCCGCCTGGAACGTCGTGTACGACCCGCCCAGCGGCACGTCCACCTGCGACGTCCCGGACGCCGAGATCCCCTTCTCGTAGTAGCTCCAGCCCACCCGGATCGGCGTGCCCCCCGCCACCCCGTCGACCCCGACCGCCCCCGAGCCGTTCCTCACCGTCGCGAACGCCAGGTCCCCGACGTACGTGCTCCCGTACCCGTCCAGCACGATCGCCGCGTTCGTCGCGATCACGGGCGTCGCGCCAAGGAGTTGTTGTGCCGCCTGTGCCGTCGAGAAATAATCCCATGTTGAAGGGAATTGCTGCCCGAAAAATGCGAGCTGCGTGATCTGTGCCGAAGTGAGCTTGGTGAAATCCAGGCTGGACTTGAGGATACTCAGGTCGGCGTCATCGACCATGCCGTCGCCGTTGAAGTCCCCCTGCTGCCACCAGGCGTTCATCGAGCCGAAGTTGCGGGAGAGCACCTCGAAATCGCTCAAATCCACCTTGCCGTCGAGAGTCGCGTCGCCGGCGGGCAGGATGTAACGCATCACCGCATCCCATTTCACGCTGCCCGGATCATCCGTGAATTGCAGGAGCCCCCAGAACCCGTAGGTGCTGTCGACGCCATCGAACGTGAACTGGAGGAAATCCCCCCCTGCGTATTTATCCCAGTAGGTCAGCATGGTCGTGTAGAGTTGGGCCATGCGGGGGTCGCTCTGCGCCTGGAGCTTCAGGGAATAATTCGAGCTCCCGGTCAGATGCTGCCCCCCCTCGTAGGCGTTCATCTGCAAGCCGTACCGATCCGCGAGGGCCTTATGCGAGACTAACCAGTTGATATAATTTCCATTCAATGATTGGTTCAGCGACGCGAATATTGCGTTGAGGGTGAGCCCCGCCTTGTCGATCGAGGAATCGATCCCCAGATACGGGGCGATCGAGATGCCCGAGAAGTACTGGCTCGGATTGCCGTAGTTCGCGCCGATGAAATCGAGTCCCGTGGTCAGATACCCCGTGTTGATGGCCCAGCCCGCCAGCTCGACCTTCACGCGATTGAAATTCGCGCCGTACACCTCCTTGAAAATGTTTGAGATCTGCATGAGCCGGAACGCGTTCTGCTCGGCGACCTTGCCCAGATTCTGATCGTTGAGCAGGGTCTTCTGCACCAC
>CALKTZ010000532.1 GCA_937997355.1 uncultured Planctomycetales bacterium
CGGGCCCCCGGCGGGAACGACCCCAGGGAGTCGTGGTAGTTCTGCATGGCCAGGCCGATCTGCTTCAGGTTGTTCGTGCACTGGATGCGGCGCGCGGCCTCGCGCGCCGCCTGGACGGCCGGCAGGAGCAGGGCGATGAGGACCGCGATGATCGCGATCACCACCAGAAGCTCGATCAAGGTGAACCCGCGTCGGCTCGATTGTCGCAGGGGCATGGGAGAAAAGTCCTGTTGGGGATGAGGGTCGGGAGTTTCCACGGTCACGGCACCTCGTGGAATTCGGGCGAGAGGTGAGTCATGAGGGCTTCCCGGGCCCGCGACAGGCGAGACCGGACCGTGCCGATCGGGATGTCGAGCCGACGCGCGATCGCGCCGTAGACCAGCCCTTCAACCAGGTAGAGCGTGAGGATCTCGCGGTGCTTGGCGCCGAGTCTTTCGAGGGCAGCCCGCACCTCGTGGCGCACCTCCTCGGCGTCGATCATCTGCGAGGGCTGGCCCGCCTCGTCCGCCTCGCGGCGGATCAGGCTGGCGCGCCGTTCATACTTGGCACGCCTCCGCATCGCCCTCCGCAGGTGCAGGCTCCGGAAGATGACCGCGCGGATGAGCCAGGCTTTCGGATTCGGCGGGGCTTCCGGGACGCCCCACAGGCTCAGCAACGCCTCCTGGACCGCCTCCCAGGCGAGGTGCTCGCAGCCGAGCTGGTTCCGCGCGACCTGCAAGACCTCCTGGAGATGAGGCCGCACGAGGGCGGCGAAGCTATCCTCGGAAGGGGGCAGGTCCGGGCGATCGGAGTGCGACGGCTTCGCGGGTGTTCGTCCCTTTCGCCGCGCCATGTCTTCCTCACCCATCGCCCGGAATTTCGAGCGCGTTCTCGCCCCCCGATCCCCGACGGATAGACCGTCCAGGCGAGGCGCGAGGGTGCCGCAATCCTCCCGAGGGCCGGCCGCGCGCAGCGGCGTTGACCAATTCATCGTTCGAACCCTCCACCGTCGAGGACGTGGGCCGTCGAGGCGCGGGCGCCATCGCTCCGGCCGGCGTCATCCCACCAACCTGATCTGATCACGCGAGTCGGAGTTTCCCCGGCTCCGCCCGCCGCGCACCCTCGGGGATGTCGAGAATCCGAGGGACGGCAAGCGATCGAGCCGGGTTCAGGCCGCGGGACCCGGAGAGGCGCGCGGGGTCGCCTGCGTGAGCGGGGGCTGGGTCGGCGGGATCGCTTCGATGCGCCGCTCGCATCGATCCTCCGGGAGATGAAAGGTCGGAGAAGCGGGCGGGGGCGCGAGGGGGCTGGTCGAGAAGAACGCGCAGATCGCGCAATCCGAGTCCTCGTGGGCGATCGGCCCGTGGGAATGGTCCGGCTCGCAGGGGGAAGCTTGCCCGAAGGCCAGCTCCTCGAATCGGCCGCTCAGGGCGTGGTGCCCCGGACCGCACAGCAAGATCGCCGCGTAGTAGGCGAAAAAGACGGCGATCAGGGGTTTGCGACCGTACATGGACGACCTCGGGCTCGACGGAGCGGAAAACCGGCGGCTTGGCCCCGATCCGGAAGGCCGGCTCGCTCGTCGAGCGAGCCCGGGCATCGGCGGCGGGGACATCGAACGAAGATTTCTCGTCTCAATAGTAAAGTGCCGCGACGGGGCATCATGTTCCACGAGTTCGAGCGATTCTCCGCGTCCCCGGGGGTTGGCCTCATGAGTCCCGAAACCCGAATTGATTCGGACTTCTGGCGTTCATGGTGATTCGTGCGGGGCAAGGTTTCGTTTTTGGCATGTTGACTCTTTGATTTGTTCGCCGGGGCCGAACAATCCGCAATCGCGAAATGACCGCCCCATTCGTTACGCGGACGTTCTCGGATGTCCGAACCGTCGTCACCGGAAAGTTGACTTAGTTTAGGCGAATATGTAAGATTGGCGGCTAAGTAATCCTTCCTGGAGCATTTTCCCGATGTCGAGCATTGACGCGGTCTCCGTTGATGAATGGACGGAAGTCAACGAGTCGTTGAAGAAGGCCACGCCGAGAGAGATCCTGACCTGGGCCGCGGAGCGATTTTCGTCGCGGCTGACGATGGCGACGGCCTTCGGCCCGGAAGGGTGTATCCTGCTCCACTTGCTGTCGGAAATCGCGCCCCGGGTCCGCGTCTTCAACCTGGATACGGGCTATCAGTTCAAGGAAACGCTGGAGCTGCGCGACCGGATCGCCGAGCGCTACGGCATCGAGGTGGAGCTGATCGGGGCCGAGTCGAGCGTGGCCGAATACGAGGCGATGCACGGCGGCCCGCTCTATGAAACCCGGTCCGACCAGTGCTGCTACGACCGCAAGATCGTGCCGCTGCGGCGGGCGCTGGCCGGTTACGACGCCTGGATCACGGCAATCCGCGCCGACCAGTCGGCGCATCGGGCCAAGGCGAACGTGGTCGGCCCCGATCCCAAGTTCGGGCTCTTGAAGGTCAACCCGCTTTTGAACTGGACCAAGCGCGACGTCTGGGCCTTCATCGAGTCGAAGCACGTGCCGTACAACCCGCTGCACGACCAGGGCTATGCCTCGATCGGCTGCTGGCCCTGCACCCGGCCGATCACCATCGGCCAGGACGAGCGGGCCGGGCGTTGGGCCGGGCAGGCCAAGACCGAGTGCGGCCTGCACTCGCTCGACAGCAGCCAGCTCTGACAACTGATCCGAGCCGTCGCCCGATTGCGACGGCCGATCGCGCGAGGGTCCCCCGGTCTCATGAGAGTTTCCGCCAAGGCTGAATATGCATGTCTGGCCATCCTGGCCCTGGCCCGGCAGAGCCCGGATGCTCCGCCTTTGCGGATTCGCGAAATCTCCGAGACCTACGACATCCCCGAGCGCTACCTCGTGCAGATCCTGCTCCAGCTCAAGGGCTCCGGCCTGGTGCTGAGCACGCGAGGGGCCTCGGGGGGCTATCGGCTGGCCCGCGCCCCCGAGAACATCCGGCTGAGCGAGGTCCTCTCGGCCATCGACGGACCCGAGGCGATCCGCAACGAACGGGGGAACGCCAGTCGACAGGCCGCTCGCGTGCTGGCCTCGGTTTGGGCCAGCGTGCGGGCCGCCGAGCAGGAGGTGCTCGACCGGACGACGATCGCCCACCTCGTCGAGCAGACCTCGCCCCACGAATGGACCATCTAGCGCATAAGGACTGCCGCCATTTCTCCTTCGAATCCCACCGCGAAGCTTCCCTCGGGGGGAGGCTTGATCGCTCCTTACGGCGGATCGCTGGCCGACCTGATCGTCGGGGATGACCGCGCCGCCGAGATGAAGGCGACCTCGAAGGATTACGCCAGCCTCACGCTCGACGAGCGCGGGCTGTGCGACCTGGAACTCCTGGCGGTCGGCGGTTTCTCCCCCCTGACCGGCTTCCTCGGCAGGGCGGACTATGAGCGGGTCGTCGGCGAGAAACGGCTTGCCGACGGGACCCTGTGGCCGCTCCCCGTCACGCTCCCCGTCACGCCAGGGAATGGCGTGGACATTGGGAGGCCGCTCGCCCTGCGCGACGTTTACGGCAACCTGCTCGCCTTCCTGCACGTCCAGGAGATCTACGCCTACGACAAGGACGACGAGGCGCGACTCGCCTACGGATCGACCGACCTCAAGCACCCCTCGGTCGCGCACCTCGCCCGGCAGGCCGACCATTACGCGGCCGGTCGCCTGGAGGTGATCCGCGTCCCGCCCCACTACGATTTCGTCGACCTTCGCCGCACGCCCCGGGAACTTCGCGATCACTTCGAGTCGCTCGGCTGGTCGAGGGTGGTCGCATTCCATGCCCGAGGGCCGATCCACCGGGCCGAGGAGGAATTCACCCGGCGCGCCGCCGAGCAGGTCGGCGGGGGGCTCCTGATCCACCCGGTCGTCGGCGTCACCCGGCCGGGTGACGTCAACCACTACACCCGGGTCCGCTGCTACCGCGCCCTGGTCGACAACCATGACGAGCCGAGGTCGGTCGTGCTGAGCCTGTTGCCGCTGGCCCCGCGGATGGCCGGCCCGCGCGAGGCCCTCCTGCATGCGATCGTCCGGCGCAACTTCGGCTGCACGCATCTGATCGTCGGCCGCGATCACGCCGGCCCCGGCGTCGATTCCGCCGGCAAGCCGTTCTATGCGCCGGGAGCCTCCCTGGAGGCGATGGCCGAGCACAGGGCCGAGATCGGCGTGGAGGCGGTCGAGTTCAGGCCGCTGGTCTACCTCCCCGATGAGGATCGCCATGCCCCCGTCGATGAGATCCCCGAGGGGGCCAGGACGGCCGAACTCTCGGAGGCCGAGGCCCGCGAAACCTATCTCGCCAGGGGTCTGCCGCTCCCCGAGTGGTTCAGCCGTCCCGCCGTCGCGGAGATCCTCAATGAAGCCAATCCCCCGAGGTTCCGCCAGGGGCTGACCCTCTGGTTCACGGGACTTTCGGGGTCCGGGAAGAGCACCGTCGCCCATGCCCTGATCGAGCGACTCGCCGAGTTCGGCCGCAATAGCTCGCTCCTCGACGGCGACGAGATCCGCACCCATCTCTCGAAAGGACTCGGCTTCAGCCGGGAAGATCGGGACACCAATATCCGCCGGGTCGGGTATGTCGCGGGGCTGGTCAACCAGGCGGGGGGGACCGTCATCTGCTCGGTGATCAGCCCGTATCGCGCGATCCGCGACGAGGCACGCGGCGCATCGAGGGGGAACTTCGTCGAGGTCTATTTCGACACCCCGATCGAGGCCTGCGAACGACGCGACGTGAAGGGCTTCTACGCCAGGGCGCGCGCGGCCGTCGCCGAGGGGAAGCCGATGGGCTTCACCGGCATCGACGACCCTTATGAGCCCCCGCTGAATCCCGAGGTCACCCTCGACACCAGCAAGGATTCGGTCGTCGATTGCGCCGACGCGATCATCGACACGTTGCTCGAACTGGGCTATATCCTGCCGCATGGCCATATCTCGGAGTCGATCCGCGAAAGAGGGGGCAGTGGATCGGAGCATGGCCGCGAAAAGCACAAAAGCGCGAAAAGGTGATGGGGTGATCTTCCGACCCTGCCGAAACGCCATTCTCTGTTCGGCGCGGGTCTCATGACCCCGCCGAAACGCCCGACCGTCAGGTCTCCCGACATTTGATCTTCTTTGTGGATTTTGTGTCGTCTCGCGACCAATCCTTCAAACAAATTGCCGCGAAAATCGCAAACGACTCAAAAGACTCCATAGCCCGAGAATCATCCGTCACCCTTGACAAGGGGGGCTGAGGGGGGTGGATGAGGCAAAGGCCCTGCACCGAAGACCCCCCCTGTGTCCCCCCTCCGAGAGGGAGGATGTGTTTTTATGTCGAGCCGATGAGGTTGCCGGCCGCCATGGGTCGTCGCGGCACGCGCCCCGGCCTCGGTCGGGTCGGACGACCCGTCGATCGGGCCGTTCGGAACGGCCCTGGCCATCGATCGCGCCCGCTCCAGCAGGCGACGCGCCGACGGCCGTCGCCGACGATCCCCCGTTGCGCCGGGCTCCGATCGCGCGGGACCCGAAGGGGGCGTCGAAGATGTCGTCGATGGCGCGTCGGCCGTCGATCCATTCGTCGGGGCCTGCGGGTCGCTGTCCGCCGATCCATTCGTCGAGGGCTTCGGGTCGCTGTCCGTCGGCGGCGTCGGAGGCTCCGGGGCGTCGATCTTCGGCTCCGGCAGCGGGTGCTTCTGGAGCTTCATCAGGGTCTCCAGCGACTTCATCATCTCCCGGCGCAGGGTCGACTGGC
>CALKTZ010000533.1 GCA_937997355.1 uncultured Planctomycetales bacterium
CCTCGTGCGCCAGGGTCGTCATGTTGGCGATCCCGGAGCGGGGCCGCTGGGGGACGTTCCGCCAGTCGAAGAGGATCACCCAATTCTTCTCCTTCATGTAACCGCCGACGATCCGGGCTCTCGCCGCCTCGGGAAAGAACCTGTGGAACGGCCGCTCGTCGAGGAAGGCAACGATCGTCAGGCGGTGATCCGGCAGCTTCACGTCGAACCCCCGGCTTCGAAAATGGCCCAGGTAATCGAGCGCAAGCAACTCGCAATCCTTCAGGATCACGGTCATGAACTTCGGCGACGCGTCGCCGATCGCCTGGAAATGGGCCGACTTCACCGTCGAGAGCGGGCCGACCCCGGCGCGGCTCGCCTGCTCGACGACGGCCCGGAGGTCTGGGTCGGATTCGGATTCCGAATCCGGCTTGCCCGCCGGCTCGCGATCGGTGCCGGGATCATCTCCCGAGGCGAGAAGGCTGGGCTTCGCAACGGCCGCCGCCAGGCAAGCCGTCGCCGATCCCTTGAAGAGACGTGCCAGCCAATCACGCCGACCGACCTTCGCCGAATGGCCCATTCGCGCTCCGGATTGCTCGTTCATCGTCGCACTCACCTCCGATCCGAACCCTGCTCGTGGTTGGCCGCTCCGCGACGGCCGACGCGCCGTCCGTCATCGTTTCAATGGTCGAATCGAGGCTCCGAAACGCCGCCAAAACGATCAACGGATAAACAAGGCGCATTTCGTATCGGTTGCGGATGCGGCGCGGTTACGTATACCATATCCGGGGTGGATGACAAGGCCCCGAAAACCGGGCCGTCCCATCCTCCGAATCATCGGGGACAGGTCGGCCCGATCGCCGAGCGGTTTGCGGCGGTCGGGCGGATTTCGTCGAGGAGCGGCCCCTCGATTTCCGAAGACCTCCCCAGATAGAGTATGCCGGCCCGCCGAAGATTGTCGGCAAAATTCCCGGGCGTCGACGCGAGGCGATTCTAAAGGCGAAGTTGCATGAGACGGATATTTGACGGCCACCTGGACCTGTCCTGGAATGCGTTGTCGTGGGGCCGGGACATCACCCTCGACCTCGACGAGCTGAACCGGCTCGAAGAGGGGTTGGTCGACCATCCCGGCCGGGGTCGCGCGACGACCACCCTGCCGGAGATGCGGCGGGGCGGGATCGCGGCCTGCCAGGCGACCGTCCTGTGCCGCGCCAACCCGAAGGCGCGTCGGCCGGAAGGGCATTCGCGGCTGAGCCTGGATTATTACAATCAGGATATCGCCTCGGCCGCCGCGCGGGGCCAGCTCGCCTACTACGAACGCCTGGAACGCCGGGGGGAGCTCCGGATGATCCGGACGGCCGGCGAGCTCGATGCCCACTGGCACTCCTGGCAGGACGACGACCCCCGTTCGCCGATCGGCTACATCCTGGCCATGGAGGGCGCCGATCCCATCGTCGAGCCCGATCATGCCGAGGATTGGTGGAACCTGGGGCTCCGATCGGTCAATCTCGCCCACTACGGCAAGAGCCGTTATGCCGTCGGCACCGGTTATGACGGGCCGCTCACCGACGCCGGGATCGCGCTCCTCAAAGAATTCGACCGGCTCGGCATGATACTTGATGCGACTCACCTCTCGGATACGAGCTTCTATCAGGCGCTCGATCTGTTCCAGGGACCGGTGCTCGCCAGCCATAACAACTGCCGGGCCCTCGTGCCGGACGGCCGCCAGTTCTCCGACGAGCAGATCAAGCTGCTGATCGGCCGGGACGCCGTGATCGGC
>CALKTZ010000534.1 GCA_937997355.1 uncultured Planctomycetales bacterium
CCCCTGCCGGAGACTCCCCCCGTGGCCCCCCTCCGAGAGGGGGGCGGATGATTCTTGGGCTCGGGCCAAGGTCTTGCAATCGAGCCTCGATCCCGCTCAACACAAATCCCCTTGTCAAGAGTGGAATTGCCTTCATGTTGAGCCGATGATTCCACTCTGGCCTAACAAATCAATCGATGAACTGAAATTCCTTGGCGTTGATCAATGCCCAGATGATGTCCTCGTAGGCGCTCTTCTTGTCGGTTGCTTTCTTGGCCAGGTGTTCGATCGCGGTCGCCGTCTCGCCGCTGCCGGGGGGGCGGCCGAACGCGGTTCGGAATAGCTCGTCGAGCTTCTGTTCATCGGGGCGAGGGTCCTTGGCGAGTTGCTCGGCGCGGGAGCCGGGGGCCGTCAGCTTGGACTGGACCTCCGCCGAGTTGAGGAGCATCAGGCTTTGGCTGAGGCTGGCATCGCCGACCCGCTCGCACTCGCAGGCCGTGTTCCGCTTGGGACGGCCGAAGGCGTCGAGGAAGGCCGAGTCGATCGCCTGGTCGGGCAGCTCGATCGCCTTGGTGCCGTCGGGGAGGCCGTTGAACTTCGTCGCCGCCCCCGAGAGCCCGGTGATCGCGTCGAGCAAGACCTCGGCGGTCATCCGCTTGGGATAGTGTCGCGCGAAGCTCTGCTTGTCCTTCGCGTTGTATTCGTTGGGGATGCTGGAGAGGCCGTAGACCCGGCTCGTGCAGATGGTGCGGATCAGCCCCTTCATGTCGTAGCCGCTCTTCCTGAACGAATCGGCCAGGCCATCCAGGAGCTTCGCGTTCGACGGCGGGTTGGTCTCCCGCATGTCGTCCATCGGCTCCACGACCCCTCGGCCGAAGAAGTGGGACCAGTAGCGATTGACGAGCGCCCGGGCGAAATAGGGATTGTCGGGCTGCCCCATCCAGTCGGCCAGCTTCTGGCGCGGGTCCTCGGCGGTCGAAACCTTGATGACCTTGTCACCCAGCCCCTTGGGGGCCATCTGCTCGCCGGTCGTGGGATGCGTCACCGTGCCGGTCCGGGCCGTGTAGATGGTCTCCTCGTTCCGGCCGTTCTGCTGGGCATGGGTCGAAGGCTTGCGCCCGACCCTCGCGAAGAACGCGGCGAAGCCGTAGTAGTCGTGCTGGCTCCATTTTTCCATCGGGTGGTGGTGGCACTTGGCGCACTGCAACCGCATCCCGAGGAAGACCTGCGCCGTGTCGTCGACGAACGCGTCGGGGGTCCGGAGCGACCGGGACCAGAGGACCGCCGGGGACGTTTCGGTGTTCCCGCTCGCGGCGATCACGTTCCGCACGAACCGGTCGTAGGGGATATTGCGGGCGAGGTTCTCGCGGATCCAGTCGTGGAACGAGTAGGTGGCGTGCTCCGCCTTCGGCTGGCCGTTGCGGTGGTTGCGGAGCAGGTCGGCCCACTTGATGGCGAAGTACGACGCATATTCGGGGCGGTCCAGGAGCTGGTCGACCAGCTTCGCCCGCTTGGCCGGGTCACGATCTTCGACGAACCGCTTCAACTCCGCCACGGTCGGCAGGGCGCCGATGATGTCGAGGCTGGCGCGGCGGATGAATTCCGCGTCGTTGCAGGGCTCGGACGGGACGATGCCGAGCGACTTCCAATGATCGAGGGCCGCGGCGTCGATCACATTCTCGGTGGGGAAGTCGGGATATTTGGGGATCGGAATCCCGAGCGGGACCGTCGCCCGGAAGACCGCGACCTGCGACTGATAGCGCGCCATGACGGCGGCCTGCCCGGCAACCTCGCGGGTCCCCACCCGGCCGGCCTCGTCCACGGTGGCCACGTCGGTATCGTTCGACTGGTAGTGGGTCCACCGGGTGACGTCCTCGGTCGAGCCATCGGTATAATGGGCGGTCACCACCACCTGCTGCTGGCTGCCTCGCGTCATCACCCGCTGCGGCGGATGGATTTCGATCCGCGCCACGACGGGGTCGGACGCCTTGCCCACCGGCATGCCCGTGCTGATCCAGCGCCGGATCACCTGGTATTCGTGGGAATCGGCATCGAGCCGCTTGCCCCCGCCGTGCGGCGATTTGGCGGTCGCCTTGAGCAGCAGCAAGCTCTGGTCGGGGGCGGCCGGGAAGACCCGCCGACCTCGCGCCTCCATCACGATCGTCTCGTAGTCGAGCTTCGGGTCGAAGCCGAGCAGGCCGAGCCTGAATCCGTTCTGACCCCCCGATTTGCCGTGGCATCCGCCGCCGTTGCAGCCGAACTTCGTGAAGATCGGGACGACCTGGTTGGCGAAATTGATCGGCTGGGAGTCGACATATCCCTTCACAGTCACGGGCACCCGGGTTTCGGTCGCGCCGGATTTGACGAGGATCGTCGTCGAGCCGTCGCCTCGAGGATGCACGAGCCCGTCGGCATCCACGACCGCGATGTTCGGGTCGGCCGATTCGAACGTCGCCTTCGCGGTCCAGTCCCGGGCCGATGGGCCGCCCCCCACGCTCATCGCATCGACGCTCAATTGCTGGATGGCGTCGCGCCCCCGAAGCTCGAATTTCGGCGGGATCACGTGCAGCGTCTGGGGGACGAACGAAATCGCCTCGGCCCCCCACGCGGACGCGAAGCCGAAAAGCACGAGGACCAGGAACGCAGAAAGCGGACGGATACGGTGGGACATACCGGATGCACCTCGGATCGCGAGTGATCGGGTAGGGCAGGAATCAAAGCTACGGAAGGACTTACGGGGCAAGGTCGAACGTCGACGAAGTTCACTCGGGCAACGTCAGGCTCAGAAACCTTCGCGGTCAGGCGACCTCAACTTCAGGAAGGAACAATCGGCGTTGTGGTTCGGGCACAACACCACTCAACTCTACTCGGTTAATACGGGTGAAACAACCGAAATTGTTTAGCTTTTTCTCAACATTGGTTGGCTCCCGACCTTGCTGCTTTCCTTGACATTTCTGCCTGTTTCGCGGCCCATCCTTTCCCTTCCGTTAAGCAGTTCCCCCGGCGACCCCGCCGACCGAAGTTCTCGAAACCTCCGACAGCCGGTCTCCGAAACGCCCGACCGAAGGTCTCCCGCACGAGGCCAATCCTTCTTAATTCCGCAAATTTTCCCAAATTTGCCCCGATTTCCCATTTTTCGGTTCATTTTTTCGCCCGATTTCACGTTATATAAGGAAGGGAGATGTCGCGCTCAGTTCTCATCCTGTATCCGGGAGACTCATCATGGCCAGCCAGAAGCAGATCGATGCCAATCGCAAGAACGCCCGGCGCAGCACCGGGCCCAGGT
>CALKTZ010000535.1 GCA_937997355.1 uncultured Planctomycetales bacterium
TCGCCTCGGCGAATGCCAAACTTGAGGAGTTGGAAACCGAGCTTGCCACGGTCTTCGAGCGCTGGGAAGAGTTGGAATCGCTCGCGTGAAGAAGTTTCGTTCACGCGAACAATCATCACGATCGACCCTGAACCTCAACCGTTGAATCGACAACCATGAAGCGAATCCCCCGAGATCAGGCGAGGAAGTTCGAGTTCGATTGGCGTGACGAGCCCCTGCTCCGGGTCGAGCCGGGGGAGCGTTGCGAGGTTGAGACCTACGATGCCGGCAACGGCTATTTCAAGAGCGAGGCCGATAAGGCGATCCCCGCGCTCCGCCCCGGCTTCGATCGGATGCCGCCGCGGGCCAATCCGATCGCCGGCCCGATCTGGATTGAGGGGGCCGAGCGGGGGGACGTGCTGGTCGTCAACATCGATGCGATCGAGGTGGCGGAATCGTCGTGGACGGCCGTCGGCCCTCGCCGCGGCCCGCTGGGCGAGTCGACTCGCTGGCCCGAGTTGTCGAGCGAATACACCACCAAAATCTTCCGCCACGAGCCGGGGCCGAGCGGCACGACCCGCGACGGCACGCTCCACTTCAACGACCGGATCTCCTGGCCGATCACCCCGTTCATCGGCACATTGGGGGTCGCCCCCGACCGCGAGGTCACGACGAGCGCCGACGGCCAGGGGGAATGGGGAGGGAACGTCGATATCCGCGATGTCGCGCCCGGCAACCGGATCATGCTGCCGGTCTTTCATCCCGGTGCCAGGTTTTATCTGGGAGATGTCCACGCGAGCCAGGGAGATACCGAATTCACCGGAACCGCCGCCGAGACCAAGGCGAATGTCACGCTCCACTTCGAGCTGATCAAGCAGAAGCGCATCCCCTGGATGCGGATCGAGAAGCCCGAGAGCATCATCGCGGTGTTCGCGAGCCGGCCGCTCGATGTGGCGGTCGAGACGGCCACCATCCACCTGATGGACTGGCTGATCACCGAGCACGGCTACACGCCGACCGATGCCTATTGCCTGGTGACCACCTGCCCCGACTTCCGGATCAATGTTTATCAGATGTGCAGCATTCGGCATTTGAGCCCCGTGGCCGGCGCGGAGATCCCCAGGAAATATCTGCCTTGAGCGAGGAGGCTCGCGACGCATGGCCGTGGTTTCGAACGCGAAGCCGCCGACTCTTCCGGGACATTGGCTGCTCGGAAATCTCCCCGAGTTCCGCCGCGACCGACTCGCCTTTTTCGAGGATGCAGCCCGCAATCACGGCGACATTGTGCTGGGACGCCTGGGGCCTCGGCCGATCCTGCTCCTCAATCATCCCGATTTCGTCGAGGAAGTGCTCGTCACCCAGAACCGCCGGTTCCACAAGCATTTCGCCCTGAAGCGGACCCGGCGCACCCTGGGCAAGGGACTCCTGACCAGCGAAGGGGATTTCTGGAGAGGCCAGCGGAAGCTGGTGCAACCGGCGTTCCATCGAGAGCGGATCGCCGGTTATGCCCGGATCATGACCCAATATGCCGAGCGAATGACTTCGGGCTGGTCGGACGGCCAGACCCGGGACATTCACGACGACATGATGGGCCTGACGCTGGAGATCGTCGCCAAGTGCCTCTTCGACGCCGACATCCACGGCCAGGCCGCCGGCGCCAGCGAGGCCATGACGACCCTGATGCACACCTTCACGGCGAGGGTCGGCCGGATCTTCGCCCCCCCACACTGGATCCCGGTGCCGTTGAATCGTCGTCTGGAACGGGCGATCCGCCGGCTTGAGGAGATCCTGTTCGCGATCATCGCGGAGCGCCGCAAGGGCGGCGACGATCGCGGCGACCTCCTCTCGATGCTCCTCCAGGCGCAGGACGAGGAGAGCGGCCGGGGGATGTCCGACCGGCAACTCCGGGATGAGCTGATGACCCTCTTCATGGCGGGGCACGAAACCACCGCCGGCGCGCTCGCCTGGACCTGGGCGCTCCTGAGCCGGAATCCCGAGGCCGAGGCGAAGCTCCACGCCGAGCTGGATTCCGTGCTCGGGGGACGGACGCCGACCTTCGAGGACCTGCCGAAGCTGATTTACACCGGCGCGGTCGTGAATGAGTCGATGCGGATCTTCCCGCCGGTCTGGGTGGTGGGTCGCGAGGCGATCGAGCCGTTCGAAGTCGGCGGTCATCGCTTCCCGGCCGGGATGACCGCCTACATGCCCCACTGGGTGATCCACCGCGATCCCCGGTGGTTTAACGAACCCTTGTCGTTCCAGCCGGAACGCTGGCTCGACGGCCGGCTCGAATCGATGCACCGCTATGCCTATTTCCCGTTCGGCGGCGGCCCCAGGATCTGCGTCGGCAACAACTTCGCGCTGATGGAGGCGAGCCTCGTCGTCGCCACGATCGCCCAGCGGTTCCGGCCCCGGCTCACGCCCGACGCCCGAATCGCCCCCCTCGCCACGATGACCCTCCGGCCCGAACATGGAGTACCGGTGATGCTGTCGAAGCGGGCTTGAATGATGTGAACGCCTCTCGAACAAAAACATTCGCAATCTCCGTATTCGACGGCCCTGCTTCGGGGACTACATGGGTAGACTGATACCTCATTCGTCCCGGCGGAGGCCCTCGCGATGGATCGTCTTCCCACCAATCAATCGATCGCCCGTGACCTGGGCGTCCTGTTCCGTACCGGAGCGATCGGCGGGCTCGGCGATCGGGAGTTGCTCGGGCTCTTTTCCGCGCACGACGGAGAAACCGCGGAACGCGCCTTCGAACTGATCGTGCGGCGGCATGGCCCGATGGTGCTGGGAGTCTGCCGGCGGATTCTCCGGGATGAACAACTCGCGGAAGACACGTTTCAGGCGACCTTTCTCGTGCTGGCGCTCAAGGCCGGCGCGATCCGCAA
>CALKTZ010000536.1 GCA_937997355.1 uncultured Planctomycetales bacterium
CGAGACCGGATCTCCCGCGACCAGCCAGTTCATTTGCTGGAGATGGTCGATCGGCCAGGAGGTGAGGGGTGTTCCGAACGCCTGGGCGGAGGTCACGGAAACCAAACCGTCATTCGGCCCTTCCATTTCCTGGAGCGCGGCGTGAGGCCGCTTCATGGGCCAACTGATCGATTCCGGGGGCGGGTCGCCGGCAATACTCAAGCAGACGACGCCGCTCGGCGTTCCCAGGAGCCGGTGCGAGCGTCTGGCGGAACGTCGGGTAACATCCAGGCAACCGGTCGGATCGATGCCAAGAGATGACAGGAGTCGGAAGATTCGACCGACGCGGATCTTCGCGAAATCGGCCAGGCTGGAGCCGAGGTGGGGAGTGCCGATCGTGGTCAGGCTGAGCACCCGCCGCCGCCAGTCGGGATCGCTCAGGAGATGACGAGCATCGAGCCCCCCCATGCTGTGGCCGATGATGTGAACGCGCTCATCGGGAAATGCAAAGTCGATCTGTTCGGCGAGTCGACGCGCTCGTTCGTCGACCCCCGCGATCGCGGGAACTCTCGACACCAAAACCCGATTACCGGATTCCCGAAGGATTTCGGGAATCCGGCGGAAGTACGAGGTCAGGGTGATCCGGCCGACGCCAAGGCGGGCAAAACCGAAAAGTCCGTGCGACAAGACGATCGGCGCGTCGAGGCTAGCAGTCATGGTCGAGGGTGTCGTTTCAGGTTGCAGCGAAGCTTCCGCGACACGTCGCCGGAATTGCGGTTGTCGAGAAGCTTCGCATGATTCTCCAATATTTTATTTATACTGCGGGAGACAACCTCCGGGGATTGCTCCGAGATGTTTTGTTCGTTTCGATCGTTCGGATTTAACGCTTGGACTGACAGTATGGTTTTCGGCGAATGTGCCGAGCTGGGATCTTTCCGATGCTGATTCGAGGAATCATCCAATCCGCGGAGCTTGCCGAAGATCCTCCCGATAGCGGCCGGATCGAGATGATCATCCGGGTTCAGGGAGTTGGGCGGGATCAGCCGAGACGACTGGTGATTCCCCTGGAAGTGTTGCTGGATCAGCCGTCGCTGGACCCCGATTCCATGCACGGCCGAAGCTTCGAGGCCGATGTCGAACAAGATCCGACGCAAAGATGGGTTGTCCGGCGAATCCATGTGGCCATCAAGGATATTCTCGATCGGCCTCGCGATTGACGAAGATCAGGGGGCGACGGGCCAATCATCGGACCGGATCTTACGGTAGATTTCCAGGTAACGATCCACGACCTTCGGCAAGGCAAACTCCGCTTCGATCCGTTTCCTCGCCTCGATTCCTAACTGCCTGGCGACCTGTGGATTTTCGATCAGTTCGATGAGAACGCCGGCCCAGGCTTCGGGGGTCGGTTCGTGGACGAGCCGGCCGGTTTGCCGATCGGCGATGAGGTCGGTATTGCCGCCGATCCCGGAGACGACGCAGGTGAGGCCGGTGGCCATCGCTTCCAGCAGGGAGTTGCTCATCCCCTCGGCGACGCTCGGCAAGACAAAATAGTCGGCCGCTCGCAGGTGCTCGGCGGGATCGGCGACGGGGCCGACGAACTGCACGTGATCCGAGATGCCCAGGGCGAGAGCCTGGTCGCGGAGTGGCGAAGCGTCGCCGGGGCCGACGACGATCAGATTGGCCGAGGTCCGGCGGACGACTTCGGGCCAGGCGTTCAGGAGGAGCGGGAGATTCTTCTGGGGATGAAGCCGTCCCGTGAACAGGACTCGGGGGCGAGGCTTGAGTGAAGCGTCCACCTGGCTGGGGCCGGGATGGAAATGGTCGGCGTCCACGCCGCTGACGGTCCGGAACATCCGGGTTCCCGGGACCCCCAGCGCGGCCCATTGCCGCTTGATGTCTCCCGAGATGGCGGCGAAGGCGGTGTTGTTCAGGATGAACCTTCGGAGCAAGCGAGAGCCTCGGGTACGGAGAAGCTCATCAGCTTCCCCATAATAGCCGGAACTCGCGGGCTGGATGAGGGTCGGCTTTCCCGGGAGGCAGGGACGAGCAAGACCCGTCGCGACAGCCTCCCAGAGTCCCTGGTGGGTATGAACGACGTCGATCGCGGATCGGAGCCGATAGAGCGAGGCGATCACCCCGGCGACGAAGCTCAAGGCGAACAGGGGACCGCGGTCCCAAACCTTGATCCAGCGGTGGACATAAATTCCGTCGATCTGTTCTTCGGTGATCGGATATCCGGGGACATCGCGTGTGACGACATGAACTTCATGCCCGCGCCGGGCGAGTTCCCGCCCCTGTTCGAGCGCCTGCCGTTCGGCCCCGCTGGCAAAGGGATGGAAATAGCTCACGACGTAGCAAACCCGGACTGGCCGATCGTCGAAGGCCGACGAGGGCTGCCCGGGTCTGGAATGGACGAGGTCGGAACGATCAGGCACCGGGGACATGAACGTTGCGGAGGTCTTTGAAATGAGGATACTTCCCGAGGATGTTCAAGGCTTTCCCGGCCAGGGATTTCGCGACGAAAATGGAATGTCCGGGCTCGAAGGGAAGTCCGCCGAAAAGATTCATGGATTGGGTGGCATCGCTTCGAGCGGGGAGCCCTTCCTCGTTCAACAGGTTGACCACCA
>CALKTZ010000537.1 GCA_937997355.1 uncultured Planctomycetales bacterium
GGTCGCCCCTTCGCCGTCGTCGGCCATCTGGCGAGCCAGGTATTCGCAGACCGATCGGACCGCCTCGGCGAATTGCTCCAGGTCCTTCCCCTTGAGCGGGGCGGTCCCCTTCGGGGCTTGTGAGAGGAGGAAGACGGTATCGTTGGTGCTGGTATGCCCTTCCACCGAGACGCAGTTGAACGAGCCGTCGACGGCCTTCGAGAGAATCGGCTGGAGGTGGTCGGGGAGGATCGGGGCATCTGTCAGCAGGAAGGCCAGCATGGTGGCCATGCGTGGGCCGATCATCGCGGCCCCCTTCGCCATGCCGAACAACTGGAACGTCCCCGCGCTCGTCTCGATCTGGGCGGTGATCTGCTTGGGGCGGGTGTCGGTGGTGAGGATGGCACGAGAGGCCAACCCGAATGCGTCCGCGTCGTGAGAAAGCTGGCCGAATGCCGACTTCAGGCCGGCCTCCAGTCGTTCCATCGGGAGTTGATGACCGATGACGCCGGTTGAGGCCACGAGGACCTGTTCGGGGCGACAGCCGATCAGCGAGGCGGCCAGCTCGGCGGTCTTCCGGGAGTTGTTGAACCCCTGCTCGCCGGTTGCCGCGTTGGCATTGCCGGCGTTGACGACGATCGCCCGGATCTCGGTCGAGGGGAGGCACTCCTTCGACCATCGGACCGGCGCGGCGCAAATCCGGTTGGTCGTGAAGGTCCCGGCCCCTATGCAGGGGCCGTCGGCGACCAGGATGGCCAGGTCGAGCCCCCCCGACGGCTTGATCCCCGACTTGACCGCCGCCGCCTTGAACCCTTTGGGGACGACCGTCGATTGACTTTCGCTCATCGTTCAAAAACCTTTCATCCCCGAGGAGATTCGGGAGTCGGAGCGTCCGAGGACTCATCAAGCCCGAGCCATTTCTTGGCGTCGCTCAAGCTTGTCGAGGGGGCCGATGCCTCTTCCGCCCTTGCCGACCGTAAATCGATCAGGTCGGCGGCGTCGGCGAGGATTTCCTGCAACGCGACAAACTCTTCATAAGGCAGCACGGCGAATTCCCGCTTGCCGTCCTTCGTTAAATACTCGGGATGAAGTCGAATCAAGGCTGGGCTCCTCACGCGCCATAGGCGTCCGAGCGATGTTTGACTCGGTAAATGATAACCTTGTTGGCTTCGACTTCAAAAAGGACCCGATATTCTCCGACTCTCAGGCGATATTCCGGAGTAAAGTCCGTGAGCCGTTTGACATCGCCCGCCAGGTCCGTTCGCAACGCTTCGATCTTCTCGACAATTCGCCGGGCCATCGAGTTCGGTATACCGCTGAGATCCTTCAACGCCCGGGGCTTGAATTCAATCTCGTAAATCACGACTCCCCCTGTTCTCACCGGGCGGTGTAGCCGCCATCGATGAACAGGGTGGTGCCGGTCATGAAGCTGGAGGCGTCGGACGCCAGGAAGACGGCGGCGGGTCCGAGCTCGGTCGGGTCTCCCCAGCGGGCCATCGGCACGTTGGCCTCCATCTGGGCACGCGCCTGGGGATCATTGAGCAACGGTGTATTGATCTCGGTCGCGAACGGGCCGGGGCAGAGGGCATTCACATTGATGCCGTCCCTGGCCCATTCGAGCGCCAGGGTCTTGGTGAGCAAGGTCAGCCCCCCCTTGCTGGAGGAGTACGGGGTACGGCCGGGCATCGAGATTTCGCCCATCATGCTGGAGACGTTGATCACCCGCCCCCACTTCTGAGCCTTCAAGATCGGCGCGACCGCGCGGCAGCAGAGCCAGGGGCCTTTCAGATTGGTGTCGACGACGGCGTCCCAATCGTCTTCGGAGAGTGTTTCGATCGGTCCCCGGATGTTGATCCCCGCGTTGTTGACCAGGATGTCCAGCCGGCCGAAGGCTTCGACGGTTTTGGCCACCATCGCCTCGACCTGGTCGCGATGCGTGACGTCCACACCCAATCCCAGGCTCGGCTTGCCGTGAGCCGCTTCCACGGAGCCGGCCGTGGCGGCGGCGACCTCGCCGTCCCGCGCGGTCAGGACGATGCGCGCCCCCGCCGAGGCGAGGGCGTCGGCGATCGCGCGCCCGAGTCCGCGAGAGCCCCCGGTCACCAGGGCAACCTTACCGTCGAGCCGAAACCGATCCAGCGCATTGCGTCCCACCAGGTATTCCGAGGACCGAGCCCCGCACGATTCCACCACCCACGCTAGCCTAACGGACCTCGCCCGAAGCTGGAAAGACATTCGCCTCTCCCCGACCTCATTCCTTCCCTAAACCGACTCGACATCAAGGATTGGCGAAACCTTTCCGTCAAAACTCGATGTTCCGTGGACGGTGAGCTTGGCGGATTTATTGATAACTCAAGGCGTCTGGGTGATTGACGTAACATCTGGGAGGAGATTGCGTTCTGGGAAGATTGGGTCACTGGGAAATTTAGATAAAGTTCCTGAAGCCGAGGCGAGGGAGAGGACGAAACCTAATGCTGAGTTGGTGGCTTCTGATCCGTGGCGGAGCCATAAGGGTCTGGAGCCGGGAAGCGCCGAAATTGTCGGGAGTGTCAACTGGAGCGTGCGATGTCGAGAAAACTTCTATCGGTCATGCTGACTGCCCTGGGGATCGGGGTTGCGCTGGCCGAGCGCCCTGCGCAAGCCGCGAGCTACGCAGGGGGTGCCTCGCAGAGACTTTGCCCCGTGCCCCAGGATTGTGGCGGGCACGTGCAATATCAACTCCAACGCCAGACGGTCCTGCAGAACGTGCAGGAAACCGTTTATGAATCACAGCAGGTTCCGGTCGTGCGGAACGTCTCCGAGACGATCATGCAGCCGAGGACCATCACGACCACCCGGAACGTGATCGATCATCACGTCCGGGACGAGGTCTATACCGTCCAGCGGCCGGTCTACCGGACGGTGAACCGCGAGGTTCACTACACGGTCCAGCGCCAGGTCCCGCGGACGATCTGGAAGGATGTGACCTACACGGTCCATCGCCCGGTCCGCGAGACCCACTATCAGACCCGGTCGTATACGGTGAGCCGCCCCGTCCGCGAGACGAGCATCCACACCAAGGCATACACGGTGAGCCGCCCCGTCCGCGAGGTTTCCTACAAGGACGTGACCTACACGGTCTGCCGCCCGGTCCAGGAGACGATCGTCAAGACGGTGCCCTACACGGTCTGCCGCCCGGTCCAGGAGACGGTCTACAAGACCTGCGCCTACACGGTCTGCCGCCCGGTCCAGACGACCAAGTACCGCTGCGTGCCGTACACGGTCCAGGTGCCGGTGCAGCACACGGTCATGCAGCCGCAGAGCTACACCGAGATGGTCCCCGTCAAGCAGTGTGCCTACAAGCAGGTCGCCTACACGGTCTGCCGCCCGGTCCGCGAGACGGTCATGAAGGAGTGCCGGTATGCGGTCCAGGTCCCGGTCCGCCGGACCGAGATGCGGACCTGCTCCTACACCGTCAATCGCAAGGTGAGTGAAACCTCACTGCGCGAGTGCCGCTACACGGTGTGCCGCCCCGTCCAGACGACCTCGCTCCAGACGGTGAGCAAGACCTGCTACAAGACGGTCGCGGAGACCAGCTATCGGGAGGTTTGCGAGCAGGTCTGCGTCCCCCGCCAGGTCGTGACCCCGGTCACCCGTTGCAGCGGCCAGTGGACGACGCAGCGCTACTTCGTCCCGGGCAAGGTGGTCTGCATCAACGGATGCCCCGTCGAGACCCCCGGTACCTGGTGCGAGCGGCAGGTCTGGTGCCCCACGACGGTCGTCGAGAATGTGACCTCGACCGTCTATGAAGCCCAGTCGGTCCGCAAGCAGGTGCCGGTGACCACCTGCCGGATCGTCTCCGAGGTCCAGACCCGGCAGTATCCTGTGACGGTCTGCGAGATGACGACCCAGGAATGCGTGAAGCAGGTGCCGGTGACCACCTGCCGGATGGTCAGCGAGACCCGCATGAAGACGGTGCCGTACACGACCTGCGTGATGCAGCCCCGGACCTGCGTCCGGCAAGTCCCGGTGACCGTCACCCGGATGTGCCCGAAGACGGAATACCGTCAGGACCCCTACACGGTGACCAGCTACGTCAAGGAGCGGGCCGTCAAGCAGGTCCCGGTGACCGTCACCCGGATGGTCAAGGAGTGCCAGTACAAGCAGGTGCCCTGCACGATCACCCGGATGGTCCCCCAGACCTGCGTCAAGCGGGTGCCGATCACGACCTGCCGGATGGTCACCGAGACCTGCTACAAGCAGATTCCGGTCCCGACCTGCCGGATGGTCAGCGAGGTCAAGACGTGCCAGGTGCCGGTGACCACCTGCCGGATGGTCCCCCAGACCTGCGTCAAGAAGGTCTGCCAGACGGTCTGCGAGACGGTCTTCGACCCCTGCGTGAAGATCGTCCCCGAAACGGTCTGCGAAACCCAGACGGTGACCTGCGTCCGCAAGGTCCCGTACACGACCTGCCGCCAGGTTGTGGAGTCGAAGACGATCCACTGCCCGGTGACCGTCTGCCGCCAGGTGACGGACGTCAAGAACGTGTGCGTCCCCCGGACGGTCTGCAAGCAGGTCCCCGTGGAAGTCTGCGTGAAGGTCCCGGTCGTCCAGCACTGCCCGGCCCCGGTGATGGCCTCGGCCCAGAGCGTCGTGGCCTCGCCGCAGTCCTTGCCGATGAGCACGGTTCCGGCTTGCGACCCGTGCGACGTCAAGCACCCCCTGATCGGCCGGGTGGGGGGACTCCTTCGCCATTGAGCCGAACGCCGGCCGGTGCAAGGTCGCACCGGCCGGGCCGAGGCCCTACCGCACTTTCGATGAATGGCGCTCCCAAAAGACGAACGCCCTCCGGATTTGATCCCCGGGGGGGCGTTCGTCTTTGTGCTGGTTCTGGGAGAGACGCGGATCAGCCCATCGCCCCTTCCGCGATCAGCCGTTCGAGGCCGGCCCGAAGCTGAGCGAAGGCCCTCGCCCGGTGGCTGAGCTGGTGCTTCACCAGCGCGCTCAGCTCGCCGAAGGTCTTGTGATATTCGAGGATCAGAAATAGCGGATCGTAGCCGAACCCCCCCGGACCCCTCGGCTCGCGGATCAGGCGCCCCCGGCAGATCCCCTCGGCCTCCAGCCGGATCGCGCCGGAGGGATCGGCCAGGGCCAGGGCGCAATGGAACGCGGCCCCTCGCTTCGGGTCGGGGATATCCGCCATCGCCTCCAGGACCTTGCGATTATTGGCGTCGTCGTCGCTGGGTTCCCCCGCGTAACGCGCTGAGAGAACTCCGGGAGCCCCCTTGAGGGCATCCACGCTCAGGCCGGAGTCGTCGGCCAGCGTCCAGCGGCCCAGGGCGAGCGCCACCTCGGAGGCTTTCTTGCGTGCGTTGCCGGCGAAGGTGTCGGCATCCTCGACGACGTCCCCGGCCTCGGGGAACTCATCGACCGAGTGGACGTCGAGTCGGCGAAGCCTCGCGTTGGGTTCCCAGGGGGGGGCGATCAGTTCCGCCATCTCGCGGCATTTCTTGCGGTTCCGCGAGCCGATGACGAGCACGATCCTGGGGGATTCATCAGCGGCCATGGTGCGGGCGTCGGCCTCGGCGGCCCCTCCCTTTCGATATTGCCTACGGCTCTTTCAACGTACCTCGCAGATCCTCATGCGGATACGCATGACCGCGTGAAATCCCTTCCCCCCTTAACAAGGGGGGATACAGGGGGGCATCGAAGCGAAACCTTTGGCCTCATCCACCCCCCGTAGTCCCCCTTGGTAAGAGGGACGGATGGTTGATGGGAGACCTGCGGTCGGTGGTATCGGCGGGGTCGGGAGACCCGCGCCGAACAACAAAGGCGTTTCGGCGGGGTCGTCTCCGGTGGCACGCGTCGAACAAGATTATCCGTCCGGCGCGTCCGAGCGGTCCGAGGTTAGAAATCTCACTGAAGCTTCTGCTTGAGCTCCGCCACGTTCGTGAGGAAGGCCGCGGGGACGATGACCTGGCCGGTTCCTCCTCCGGGACGTTTGGGGTCCATGAACTTGATTGCATTTTGCATCAGGTCGTCCCGGACGGCAACCGCCTTGGGGTCCTTGGGAGCATTGAAAGAGCCGATATAGACCCGGCTGGTGGTCAGGTCGTGGTAGACATAGGCCCGTTGCCCGAGGCTCTGGATTTCCGGCTGCTTGTTGATCCGGTCCGCGAGCCGCTCGGCATCTTCGTGGGCGGTGCGGAGTGGGCTCGTGTCAAGGAACCGACGTGAGCCAAACTTGTTGGTGTCCTTGGATTCCAGCACCGAACGGCCCGAGAACTCGGCGACTTGCAGGCTGTAGGTGCCCGGGCAATGGACGAGGCTCTGCTTGCCGGAATTCATCGAGATCATCAGCCTGTCCTTCTTCTGCGGGAAGAGGAACTGCGCAGGGACGTAGGGGTTCGTCGTCCTCATGGCGCGGCCCAGACCTTCGTGCATCGTGAACAGCCTGGGCATCTCGTTGAGGCATTTGGGCTTGATCTTCTTGACCCGCTTCAGGAGCTTTTCGGCATCTTCCTGGGTCTTTTCGTCGCCGATCATCACGGCGGCCTCGTCGTAGGTTCGCGTCTTCTCCGGCGCGGTCAGGCGGGCCTGCTGCACCTCCGGCTCGGCGGTCGGCGGGATTCCTCGGATGTTGCTCTTTC
>CALKTZ010000538.1 GCA_937997355.1 uncultured Planctomycetales bacterium
CTCGCCGGGGCCGCGGTCGGCCCCTCGGGCGTCGCCTCCCCGGCCGCCTCGAACGCCGGGTGGGTCCAGACGTGACGCAGCGAGGTGATCGTCCTGGGGAACAGGAAGATGAAGAACCTCGCCCCCTTGAAGACCATCTCCCGCAGGAACGGGTCGACGATCCCGATCGCGTCCCCGGCCTCGGCGGCCTCCGCCACGACCTCGCCGCCCGGTCCGGTTACCAGCTTCACGGGGGCGCCTGGCTCCAGCAACCCGGCCGCGGTCGCGGGCTCGACCGCCACGTGGATCGCATCCCGGGCCGCCTCCGGCCCCAGGAGATTGCCCACCATCTCCATCGTGTCCGTCTTCATGGTCGGAACCTTTCTTCAGCTGAATCCAATGAAAAAGGCCGCCCGATGATGGACGGCCCGCTCGAACTGCGACAACATCGTTTGCCCGGGACTGATTCCCGGGAATCACTTCCCCGGGGGATCGGGCCTCATCGCCTTATCCAGCCCGTCATCCGCCAGCAATGCCCAAAGCGCGGGGCCGGGGAGCTTGCGCAACATCTCGAGGAGCTGGTCGACGCACCGCTCGCCGGTCGTCATGTCGCACGGCGGGAGCTTGTCGAGCTTCGCCCTGACGATCTTCCTGTTCGGCCACCCAAGCGAATCGACCAGGGCGGCGTCGCGGGCCCTGACGCAACGCTCGATCGCGACATGGACCAATCCGATCAGGTGAGCCTTGTGGATGAGGAACCGGCCGATACCCGGCGCCGCGGCGCCCATATCCCTGCGAAGTTCCGCCTCGACCTCGTCGTCCTCGTAATTGAACGGCGAGATCCCCAGTTTGCCGCAGACCTCCAGGAACGCGACCTTCGTGAGGCCAAGCTGCGCGGCGGCGATCCCGGCCGATATCTTCCCGGCCGCGAAGTCGCCCAGCACCGAAACTTTACGAGACACAGTCATCGAAGCCCTCCGAGTTAATCCGACGACGCGGGCCGCGTCGCCTTCATGTACGCGTTCAATTTGTCCCGCAGCCTGGGCGCCCACCACCGGATCCGCTCGTTCGTGTCGTACACCGGACAGTTGAGATCGTTCAGGGCGGCGGCCGCATCCTCCAGGAGCGACGCCGCGAGGGCCGAACCGGGGTCCGGCGGCTTCCCGCCGACCCCGGGGTTCACCGTTTTCGCGACGGCCTGGCCGCCGGCCTCCATTTCCTCCGGAGGCGGCAGCAGCCTCCTGATGTCCCGCTCCAGGGCGTAGCAGAGCGCGCCGGGCGGGAAGCTGCGGGACGAGACGCGCTCGTACGCGGAGCCCGCATTCGTCAGGAACAGCGCCCGCTCGCTGATGTGGCCGATCGGGATGTGGAGCCCGCACGGGTAGACCGGGACCGAAGCCCCAAGCAGCCGGCCCTTGCCCGCCGCCCGCCTCCTGTCGATCATGCGCCGGATGCCCTTACCGCCCAGGAAGCCGACAACACCGGCCAACAACTGAACGACGACGAAAACCAGGACTGTTGTCATCGATCACCTCCCTTCGGTTAGCGCCCCCGGAGCCGGGAAGCGCGGGGGCGGGGTCCCAAGATGCGGCGACCAGATGGTCCTCGCATTGTCGCCCAGCTCCCGCGGCAGGTCGGGCGAGGCCGGATCCCGCCCGTTGCCCACCCGGTGCCCCCTGCCGGTGGGCCAGTCGATCGGCCGGCAGATCCTCTCCAGCTCCTCGTCCCGCGCCACGCCGCCTTGCCACGCGGCGATCAGGGCGAGGAACCCGCACGCGATCGCGAACCAGACGATCGGGTCCCCCAGGACCCGCACCAATCGTCGAACTCGACCGTCCATGACACACTACTCCCCGGGCGCGTCCGCCGCGCCCCGTTTATTGACCAACGCGGGCGCGCGGAAAGGTCCGGACGCTCGGGATGAGCCGCCCGGCCCTGCGCGCGATGGAAATAGAAGCGCCCCGGAGCTTGCCGACTCCGGGGCGCCGATCCGGCGATGCGATCGCCGGAGGGGTGACGGGTGCCCGGCGGGATTCGAACCCGCGTCTCCGGACCCACAATCCGGGGTCTTGCCGCTAGACGACGGACACAGCAGCGCGGGAGGGATTCGAACCCCCAGCCGTCGGTTTTGGAGACCGATGCTCTACCAGTTGAGCTACCGCACTATCGGCGTAATCTCATTTACGCAGCAGGGCCGGCATCGCGCCATGCCCGTACGCCTTGCCGTCCTTCCCCATGTGCCAGGGATTGCTGAACTCCCGATGGAACGTGGCGTGCAGGCACTCGAAGGCGCCCAGGCCGATCAGCAGCCGGACCGCCCGGCGATAGGCCCGATGCCAGGCCCGCTTGTCGGCCCTCTCGCCGCGGCACACGGCGATGCCGACGATCGGATGCTTCCTCCTCGTACGCGACATGGTCGATCGATGGTTACCTCCCGTTGTTGAGTCAGTGTGTCGCGGGCCGGAAATGGTTCGCCCGCGATTGATTCCCGGGAATCAGTTCCTGCTTACGACGAGCAGCCGGCCGGCCGAATCGTCGTGCCCTCTCCGGCGCCCCTCATCGGCCTCGACCTTCCTCCCCGTCCCGTGACACTTCGGACACGCCGACTTGGGCGGACAATACATGCCGAGAGACATCTGATACTGCGAGGGGCGCTTCCCGAAGCCGGACCCGTGGCAGGCGTCGCAACGATCGGAACTCGGGTTTCTCATGCTTTCTCCTCGGGGTTCAGCGTGACAGAAGGATTCATGGCCCCGATCGATTGATCGAGACGCTCGTTCAAGTCATTCACGATGCACATGAACTCGACGAGTTCGGGAAATCGGGCCGCGTATCTGGCGTCCCTGTCATTGAGCCGTCGCCCGCCGACTGGCGCGGACCCGGTGGCCTTTGCCGTCGCCGCCTTCGAGATCGCGTCGTCGAATTGGTAGTCCCGGATTGCTGCGATGTTGTCGACGTAGAAGCACGACATCCCCATCGCGTCCTGGAAACAGATCGGATGTCGCGACAGCCGTCGCTGGGCAGAATCGAGGAGTGACTGGAGATACGGCAGCACGCGTCCTTCGATCCACTTCCAGGTTTGCTTGTCGCGGTTCTCGGCATAACCCGCGACATCCGGCCTCCTCGGCCGCCTCGAAATCGCCTTAACGCCCACGACTTTCCTGCTCCTTTCTAAATTTCCCCGCCAACCCCGCCGCGCGGCGCTCGATGCGTCGCAATCGATTCTCGGTACTCCCGATCGGCGACCGCAGCCGCGACGCTAATCGGAATGAATCTTCGACAGCAGCGCGTCCACAGCCGCCTCGCCTATCTCCCTCGCGACCGCATTGGTGATGGTGTGGCGCAAAGTCGCGTACAGCTGCACGAACTCCTCGACCTGATCGCGGCCGGAGAATCCGGGAGGGAGGGCCCCCTCCCGCGCGTCCTCGATCACACCTTCCGGGCAGTCGAGGATGCGGTCCCCGAGCTCGGTCGTGATCCTGGGGAATGCGTCCTGTATGTTCCGGACCTGGGCCTCTAGCTCGTCGATCGTGGTCATGCGCCCTCCGGCGGTAACAATCACTCCAGGTAATACACCTTGACCGAGTCGTCCTTGTAGTCGGGCGAGTCCGACGGCCAGCTCGCGTAGAACAGCCTGGGCTTATTCTCGGCCGCCCAGCGCTTCACGGCCGCCAGGGTCGCCCTGCCCTTGGCGCCAACATGCACGACCCTCGCCTCCTTCTGGAATCGCTGGATCATCCGCCAGGCGTCGAGCTGGCGGAAACGTTCGCGGTAACAATGCGTCCCGTCCAGGCCCGGCAGCCGGAACGCGAACGAGCGCGACGGGGTCTTCTTGTAGATCGTCGCCATATCGTCCTCCTTTCTTTTACAGGTCACCGGCCGCGGGCGTCTCGTTGTAAAGCCGCTCCGAGTATTCCGCCGCCTCGGCCTGCTCCTCGGGCTCCATGGCATACCAGAAAGGATCGGCCGCATCCCGGATCGCGCCCGCCTCGATCGAATCCGCGAGCCCGCGGCGATGCAGCTCGTGCAGTCGCCGCGTCAGTTTCTTGAAGCTTTCCAGATGTTCGACCACGGCTCCCTCCCTCACTCCACCACCAGGACCTCGGTCCCGCGCGGCTTGCCCTCGCTCACCCAGCCGATCACGATCCATCGGCGGCGCTCCCCGGCGATCTCGATGAGCTGCGGGAGCTTCCTGCTGTTGCAGAACGAAAGCCGTTCCAGCTCGGCGAACGTGATCGTCCTCCTGGGCTTGGGTTCCTTCTTCTTGGAAATCATGTGCTCTCTCCTCGTGAATGCAAGCCGGGCGGCGCCGAGCCTACCGTGCTCGGGATGGGTGTAGGATCGACACTCTCGCCGCCCGGCCCGGACGCCCGCAGATACGCCGCCTCGACCGCCCTCCTGGCCGCGCGCAGGTTTGTTGCGACCCCGGACGCCGCCCCGAGCGTGGGATAGTCGAGCGTCCAGTCGTATGGGTCCCCGGGCGGCGCAAACATCGCGGCCCGATCGAGACGGACCCGAGCCGGGCGAGGTCGAGCCAGTAGCCGTGGCAGCGATGCCCCCGCTCCCAGCGCGGCTCACGCGCCATGACCGATCACCCGGAGATCCGGATCCATGATCGCCGTCCGACTCCGCGGGCTCATGCAGTAGACATTGTCGGCCGCCTCGCCGATCGCGTAGCAGGTTCGATTGGCTACACGGTAGTAAAACTGCCCCACGTATGAATCCCCGGGCGGCCTGCACCGATCCGCCACTACATCAACGGTCTTCTGCCACACCCGGCCGCTGAGATCGGACCAGCCGTCGGCCATCCTCTCGCCTATCGTTCGATTCACCATGCCGCCTCCGCCATGTCACAGTCCCAGATCGCCTTGAATCCCGCCGGGGTCTCGCAACGGAGACGATTACTCGCCTCCCCGGCAACCCGGGAAATTCGATCCTTGAGCCGCCTGTAAACCAGGGCCGCATTCGACGACCCGTAGACCCCGCCTTCGCCCGTCACCGCGGCGATGACCGGGCAAAGCCACCGCTCCTCATCGACGCACCCAACGTCCATCACCCTGTCGACCAGCGAAACGATCATGCCGTCCCCCATTCAGCCCTTCTCCATCACCTCGAGGTCCCGCTGCCAGATCGGCAACCTGCTCGGTAAGGTCGAACGCAGGTTCTCCCCGAGGCTCGTGATGCCGTGGCTGGCCTGCCAGTAGATCCGATCATCCATCGAGTCCGCGAGCTCCCTGAGCCGCTCGACCGTGGCGTCCACGGCCTTGTGCCGCACGAGCTCCACATCGACGCGCCAATCATGCATCACCCGCTCGACCATCGAAATGCTCACGGCGGTCCCATCCCTTCTCCATATCCTCGAGTTCCTGATCCAGGAGCGTCCAGTCCCGGTGGGTTCTCCGACCGATGCCGCGGCCTGCCCGCAAGACGACCTCGCAAGTCTGCTCGACGACGCACCAATATGCCTTATCCATCACCAGATCCTGGCGCGTGGCCGGCATCGGCGCGGCGATGCGATACCACTCGCCGACCACCCGATCGATTATCGAATCGCTCACGCCGATTCCCCCCTCTCCGCCATGATCGCCAGGTCGCCGTCCCGGGCCTCGGCGTCGAGCGGCTCCCTTGGCCAGGTGGCGTACGCCGTCTGCCAGAGCGTCGAGAAGTCCTCGACGCCGTCGCCCGCATGACGCCCGCGGAGCCTGAACGCGCTCGTCGCGCTGGCCCCGTACTCGTCGCAGGCCCGGAACACGGGCACCTCCCCGCCGTAATCGAGCCCCCAGCCACGCTCGGACGAGCAGGCCCGCCGCGCCCGGTACTTCAAGCCTCCCCGGCCCCGCTTCGACATCGACCGGCCTCCTCGTCGGGAAGTGATTCCCGGGAATCAGTTTGGTCATCCGGGGCCGACGGCTCACCGACCGCGATGATGAAATCCTGGATGACCCTGCGGCCCCCCTTGAGGAACCAGCGGGAGAGCAGGACCTCGCCGCCGACGCCCTTCTCCCGCATCATCTGCGCGAGCCGACGCGCGCTGCGGGTCGCCTTCCGGAACTTCCAGATCGGCTCCTGCGGGATCGAGAGGCCCCCGCATGTCTCCTCGCGGTCGATGTCGACCCACCTGCGCAGCTTCCTGCTGTACCACAGGCCGACGGCTCCGCCCCACGGCTGGACTGTATAGAACAACCGATGCTTCCGCCGCATGTCATTCTTCCTTTCGCCAATAGTCCATGCCCATGAGCGCCGAGCACAGGGCATCCTGCATCTGCACCATCACGGGCATACCGCTCGGCACTCGCAACAAAACGCCCGTCGCCGACTGCGCGGCGTCCACGCAACGATCGAACGGCCCCTCGACGTCCGGCGCAAGCTCATCACGCCACGCCGCCTTGTACACCATATCCGGATCCAATAACCCCATATCCGCCCCCTCCGATTCCCGGGAATCAGCTCTCGCCCGAATCGACGGCCATCCGCTTGAGTGCGTCCCACCCCGCCGCCTGCGTGAACGCCCTCCCGGGGGTCCGAGAGGGCCCGCCCGTCGTCCAGATGTGATCCAGGGACCGGCCGTACGCGTTGTCGCGCCACCCCAACTCGCCGCTCACCATGATCTTCAATAGCGCCGGCGTCGCCTCGCGATCCGCCGCGTGCATACAGCGGTCGACCAACCCCTCGACGGCCAGCTCCCACTTGCCGTGATTGGCCGCCCTGAACACCGTGCGCGTAGGCACTACCGCCATACCCCACCTCCGATTGATTCCCGGGTATCATTCCAGCATGCCCGCGTCCCGCGCCAGGCAGAGATCGTCGAACACGGCGGCCTGGCCCGGCCTCGCGATCCCGCGCCGTCGCGGCCCGAAGTGGTCCAACGCTCGGATATGGGCGTCGGCGGGCCAGAGCATCCGGAGCCCGCGATTGGTCTCGTACCGGGCCGCATTCGATAGGCAACCCTGCGCGGCGTGCGAACATCGATCGAGCACCAACTCCACCTCCGGATCGGACCCGGCGAGGATCGACGCCCGCCAGCCGAGTTCTTGAGAATCGATCACCATCCGCGCCTCCCCGTCTCGAACAGGTCGCCGATGAGCGCGCCGTGCCAGCTGTCGACGTACCGGGGAGCGCGGCCGCGGCCTGAATCCGGCTGGAATTCGCCCGCGGCGGTCCCCACGAACATCAGGGCCCGCCGCGCCCCGTCCGCATGCCGCTCGACCGCCGCCTCCAATCTCGTGCGCAGCCCGGCGTCGATCGTCGCCCGGCTGGCGACCTCGTACGACTTGATCACCATCTGATCCCCCCTTTCGAACTCGCCATCAGGGCCGGATCGCGGATAAGTACCTCGAGCCAATCGCGCCTCGGGCCGAGATCCGCCGAATCGCTCAACAGACTCACGCTTGCCGCCACATCCCGGATCAACCGCCTACTCAGCCGGACATGCTCGCACCGATCACACACCATCTCCGAATGCACCCGAGCGCGGACCGTGGCCCTGAAAACGATACCCTCCGGATCGATCACCACGCGTCCCCCCTCCCCTTCCGCCCCGACGGCCGGCCGATCATGACCCTCATCGAGTCTCTGATGTGCAGCTGGAGCCGCCGGCACTCATCCGGCAGGTCCTCGTCGTCCTCGAGCCACCAGTGCGTATACGCCGGCCACCGCTCGTCCAGCCCGCGAGTCGTCGCGGCCCTGACCGACGGCAGGGCGGCCTTCCCCACCCCCGCCACGCAATCGAGCAGCGGCCCGTCGATCCGGTACGCGAACCGCCAATCCCCGGCCGCGGCCTCGGCGACCAGGCCCTCCTCCAATCGACAGCCCATCGGTCGTCCCCCCATCCCCGTCTCCGGTCAATCGTCTCCCCGCGTGCCCGACAGCGCGGCAGCTTCCTCCAGCGCGTCGGCCAACTCTCCGGCCCCCTTGAGGTGCTCGACATAGCCCCCCAGCAACGACCACCAGCTCGGGATGCTGGCCGATCGCGTCCCGAGGTTCTTCGCCATCAACGCCTCGGAACGATCCGACAGCGCCGCGCGGTTGTGCGCACGCGTCAGGATCACCTCCAGCCAGGTCGCTACCGGGTGCCCCGCGATCGCGCAATGACTGAACGGCGGGCACGGCGAGGTTTCGGAACCCTGCAACGCTTCCGAGAGATTCACTTCACACCCCCAATTGATTCCCGGGAATCACTTCTTTTTAGCCCTCGTACGGCGCCGCAGTGGCTCTCCGCGAGGGTCGCGGTTGAAAACCAGTACGTGAACACTCATAGCGTCCAAAACCCCCAAATTAACGAACCGTAAGTCCATGGTTGGGTCCGCGTTATGGTCCATAAACACATACTTATTAGACGGTAAAAACTGCCTGGAGCCGTCTGGCGGTCTGGGCAAATAGGGATATCTGGGGAGAGGGTCGTCGTAACTCATGATACATCATGACTTTACGTTTTCATCACACGCATAAAAACTGTTTACTGCGTCGACGAAGAGGCGGGCCCGGCCTTTCTTCAGGCCGTTGACCGCCACGACGTGCTTGAGGTGGACGCTCGAGAGGCCGGTCGTCGTCACGATGATCTCCCGGCCGTCGTCGAGCTTCTGGGTATGCCAGGGGAGCGGATGGGTCTCGCTGACGTTCTTCTCCGCCCCGGGGATCCGATTGAGCGCGTCGACGATCAGCCTGGCATTGCGAAGGTTGATGTCGCCGTAATCGTTGCACTCCTCGCCGTCCGGATCGACGATGATCCGGCACCAGCAGGAGCGGCCGAGGAAGCAAGGCTTGGTACTCCACACTCCGACAACTCTCCTGAGTAAATGCGGGGCGCCCGGGGAATCCCGGGGCGGCCCCAAGGGTCCCGAAATTCGCGACCCGGGACCCCCGGGCCGCCCTCAAGATTCAACGGCGCCCGCACGGATCCCCCCTCCCGGGGACATCCCGGGGCGCCCTCACCGGCCCGAGGTGAGCTGGGCCGCGCAATGGGGACGGTGCAGGTCCCCCTTGATCGCGTCAATGGCGACGCGGAGTCGATCGATGTCGGGGTTGATGTGATTACCTTCACCGCCCCGGCGTCTGACCTCGGCCCGATAGTTGAGGAGCCGGGCCCGCTCCTCCTCGAGCAGCGCGGCGGCCCTGTGCTCAGAAGGCGACATAATTACCTCCCTACTCCGGCGATAAAATCGCCCCGCACCGATCCCGGAAACTCGGCCCCGTAGGCTCGGGAACCGGCGCCCCGAGGAGCCCCAGCAATTTCTCGTAAGACATGGCCGCGAGCGGGATGCGCGACGCATCCCCGGGACTCGACCTGGCCCGCAACCGGGCGACACACCACAGGATCTTCCAGAAATGCCACACCGGCGGCAGCGGGGTATGCGCCTTCTCGTCGTCTACGCGGCAGGCGTACCGGACGACCGAGGACGAGGCGGCGGCGGCGGCGGCGTCCAGCAGCGCGGCCGCTCGCGCATCCGATCCGACGGCATCCGCGGCCCCCTTGCTCTCGACGTCGGACGCGCGATTCGCCGCCCTGGCCAGCCTGCCCCAGTCCCGCGGATCGACCCGCTCGCCGGCCGCCCGCTTCCGGCAGAGCGCGACGGCCCGCTCGATGACGGCCGCCTCGTCGAACGACAGGGAGACGAGGATCCCCGCGCCTTCGGGGGCCGGGGCCATCGCCCAGGCGAGGAACAGCGGGACGACGGACGCGACATCGGAGCCCGGCCCGATCGACGACAGGATGTCCGACCCCGCGAGCGGCGCGCCCTCGGCGGCCATCCCCTGGGCGACGCACCCGATGAGGGTGACCAGCGGCGCGGGGAGGCCCCACCTGCCGGGGATCGCCGGATCGATCCTCCAGCGATAATCGTCCGCGGCCCGCATCTCCTCGAGCGCCCGGGCCTTGACTTCGGGGTCGTTGAAGAACGCACCCTTCGACTCGTCCGTCATGTCGTCGATCCCCCATTCAAGTCCCGGATGATCTCCGCCAGCTTCCGCGCCAGGACGTCCTCGAACTCGTCCTCGAACGCCTCCCTCCCGGGCGCGAGCAGGTTCCTGACGTCGCTCGCGTGGACCAGGAACGACTCGAGGTCGCCCGCGTCGGTGCATGCGGAGCGGTAATAGTCGGCGAGGCTCGCCACGGCGAAGGCGGCCGCCTCGCCGGGGGAGCGCGACTCGTCCGGGGACAGGGAGCGGGACCGCATGAAATGCTTCGCCGCCGCGGACCGGAGCCCCCGCCACTCGTCGGCCGCCGGGCGCCCGGCGGCGTGGTATTGCATGACCAGATTCGTCGCCCGCCTGATCAGGTAGCCCGCCCCGTCGACATCCGCCGGCATGATCCCGAATCCGTCCGAGGCCGGGGAGAGCACCCACGCCATGAACTTGTCGACGACGGATCGGACATCCGCGCCGGACGGGATCGCCTCCATGGCCCCCGCCACGAACGCCGCCGCCTCCCCATCCCGGCGGGCGTTGCGGAACTCCGCGAGGGTCCCCAGCAGCGCCGCGAGATTCGTCGGGAGCCCCCAGCGCCCGGCATTCTCGCCGAAAGCCTCGTGGAAGATCGCGCCGGTCGCGACGATCGCCGACGCCTCCTCGATTGCACACGCCCTCGTCTCCCTGTCGCCCAGGAAGGCCCCGGTACTCATATCCCAACCCCCATCAAAGTTGAAGGCCCCGGCCGCCCGACAATCCCATCGATTGCCGGCGCGCCCGGGGCCCAAGAAAATAAACCGCCAGTTACAATTGCCGCGCCGGCAAGTTCCCGGGCGCGATGCCCCGGGAAGTTGAATCACGAGGGGCTGGGCGGCTCGAACTTGGCCTTGTACTTCTCATACATGGCACGCTCGTAAGCCTCCGTATTGGCCGCCTCGGCGGCGTCGGCCTCGGCCTTCCGGGCCGCATACGCCTCGTCGGAGATCAGGCCCATCTCGCGCGCATCGCCCATCTCCAGCTTGGCCCTGTAGTCGATCGACGTCGTGTCGTAGCGGTGGACGGCCTCCCCGTTCAGCCAGGTCCCGTCCTTGAACACGATCCAGACCACCTCCCCGTCGTAGCCGTAAACCCGGCCGATCGTCTTGCCCTCGGCGGCCTTCAGATTCTCCAGCCGCTTGTCGTCCG
>CALKTZ010000539.1 GCA_937997355.1 uncultured Planctomycetales bacterium
GGCGCAGCGGCGCCGGGTCGGTCGCCTCCACCCAGTAGCCGAGCGAGGTCCCCAGGTCCATCAAGGGATCGCCGAGGGTCGCCATCTCCCAGTCGAGCACGGCGACGATCTTCGTCAGGTCGCCGGGGTCGAGCATCACGTTATCGTACTTGTAATCGTTGTGGATGATCGCCGCGCCGGCTTCCGCCGGTTGATTCCCGTTGAGCCAATCGATCAACCGATCCATCGCGGGTACGGTCGATGTTTGCGCCTGGGCATAACGCTTCGTCCAGCCCGAGACCTGGCGCTGCACGTATCCCTGGGGCTTGCCCATCTCCGCGAGCCCCGCGTTCTGGTAGTCGATGGCGTGGAGCGCGACGAGGTTGTCGAGCAAGGCGCACGACATCCGGCGGGCCAGATCGGCATCGATCGATAATCCCGGAGGCAGCGATTTGCGCAGGATCAGTCCGTGCCGCCTCTCCATGACGTAGAACGGTGAGCCGATGATCGATTCGTCGTCGCAATAAAGTTCCGGCCGAGGCGCGGCCGGATAGACCGCGTGCAGGCGGGAAAGGATGTTGTACTCGCGACCCATGTCGTGGGCCGAGGCCACCACGTTGCCGAACGGGGGGCGGCGCAGCACAAGCTCGCGGTCCCCGAGTCTCAGCAGATACGTCAGGTTGGAATGGCCGTGGGGAAATTGTTCGATCGTCAGGGGGCCTTCCGCCCCGGGCAATTGCTGCCGCAGGTAATCCGCCAGGGAATCGAGCGGCAACTCCTCCCCCGCACGAATCGGGGCCGAACGATTCAAGTCCGCATCCATCGGAGACCCTTTCACAAAAGACGGGACGGAGAAGAGACCCTCTTCGGCCTGCAAGCTCGATCGATCAGCGATAGGTGCGGAGCGCCGGTTCGTCGAGATGCGGGATCGCGTTGAAGCTGTCGAGCGTGAAGCGGTCGGGGGTGAAGACGAACTCGGTCAGCGAGCTGTTGCGAATCCGCCAGTTCAGTTCGAGGGCCATGGTGTCCGCGACGCCGAGGGCCTGTTGCACCGAGCAGGCGATGAATCCGCCCGATGTGAAGACCGCCACATGCTTGCCGTGTCCCGCGCTCTCCTGGATCGTCCGGATCACTCGCCGCACGCGACCGCAAAACGCCGGCCAGCTTTCCAGGTCGAGGCCGGACGGATCGGCGGTTTGCCAGTGTTGCATCAACGACTCGAACATCCGCTGGAACGCCCTCATGCGGGGCTCACCCCCTTCGATTTTGCTCCGCTCGTAGCGTGCGACGAGCGTCGCATGGTCCGGATTTTGCTCGGCCAATCGGGGGGCGAGGCGCCCCATCAGGCCGTCGAGGTCGTATTCGTCGAGGTCGTCGAGCACGATCGGCGATGGCCAGGGATTGCCCGCGTCCTCGTATTCGACCCCCGCGAACGCGGCGGAATTCCGCTGGCGAAGGCGAGGGCCGGTGTAGACCGCGTCGATGATCGTCCGCCGGGCGCTCCAGTAACGTCCGAGCTTTCGGCTCTGCCGTTCGCCGATCTCGGAGAGCTGGTCGTAGTTGCTGGCGAGGAACGACGCCTGCCCGTGCCGGACCATGGTCAAGAGGCTCACGGATTGTCTCCGAGTCGTGCCTGGAGCCGCCGCATGCCCCGGAGCCATCGCTCGTAGTCCTCCGCTTTGTGGCGGAAGTAGACTTCGGTTTCGGGGTGGGGGGAGATCAGGAATCGCTCCTCGGCCAATCCTGAGATCGCGGCGTCGGCCACGGCTTCCGGATCGATGGCCGACCCGCGTAGGTGGTCGGCGATGCCCCCGGTCGATCGGTGGAGCATCTCGGTGCGCACCCCCTGCGGGCAGAGGCAGGAGACCTTGATGCCGGCCGCCGCGTGCGTGATCGAGAGCCACTCGGCATATCCCACCGCCGCATGCTTGGTCACGGAATAGGGGGCCGATCCGATCTGCGTGAGGAGCCCGGCCGCGGAGGCCGTTTGCAGCAGGTAGCCCTGCCCGCGCGCCAGCATCCCCGGCAAGACGGCCCGCGCCGCGTAGACGTGCGACATCAGGTTGACCCGCCAGATCCGCTCCCATTCCGAATCCGGGGTGTCGGAGCCCCCCATCACCATGATCCCGGCGTTCGAGCAGAAGAGGTCGATCGGCCCCAGGGTGCTAATTGTCTGTTCGACGAGCCGCCGCACGTCGGATTCGATCCCGACGTCGGTGCGAACCGCCAGGCCGCCGATTTCGGCCGCGACCCCGTTCGCCAGCTCTTCGTCCCGGTCGGCGACAGCGATCGCGCGAGCCCCCTCTGCGGCGAACCGGCGGCAGAGGGCCGCGCCGATGCCGCTCCCGCCCCCCGTGACCACGATGATCTTGTCTCGCACGTTCATGACGTCGCATCCCCCGGTTGACGGACGGCGTTGCGTCGCAGCTCCAGCCGCGCGATCGTTTCGCGATGGACCTCGTCGGGGCCGTCGGCGAGCCGCAAGGTGCGCGACGATGCCCAGGCGTCGGCCAGGAAGAAGTCGCCGCTCACCCCCGCCCCGCCGTGGGCCTGGATCGCCCGGTCGATCACCCGCAAGGCGACGTTCGGCGCCACCACCTTGATCATCGCGATCTCGGCCCGCGCCCCCTTGTTCCCCACGGTGTCCATGAGATGCGCCGCCCAGAGGGTGAGCAGGCGAGCCTGATCGATCTCGATCCGGGATTCGGCGATCTCCGCGCGGATCGTCCCTTGCTCGGCCAGCGTCTTGCCGAAGGCGACCCTCGTCTGGACTCGTTTGCACAACGCTTCGAGCGCCCGCTCGGCCAGGCCGATGAGCCTCATGCAGTGGTGAATCCGGCCGGGGCCGAGCCGCCCCTGGGCGATCTCGAAACCGCGCCCTTCTCCCAGCAAGAGGTTCGAGGCGGGGACCCGGACGTTTTCGAACAGAACCTCCGCGTGGCCATGCGGCGCGTCGTCGTAGCCGAAGACGGTCAGCATACGCTCGATCGTGATGCCGGGGCTGTCGAACGGGACCAGGATCATCGATTGCCGCTGATGCGCGGGGGCCGACGGATTCGATTGACCCATGAAGATGCAGACCTTGCATCGGGGGTCCCCCGCGCCGGAGGTCCACCACTTCCGGCCGTTCAGGACGTACTCGTCTCCTTGACGTTCGATCCGCGCGGTGATGTTGGTGGCGTCGGACGAGGCCACGTCGGGCTCGGTCATCGCAAAGCAGGAGCGGATCTCCCCTGCGAGCAACGGCTTCAGCCATCGCCCTTGTTGCTCGGGGGTTCCGTAGCGCACCAGCACTTCCATGTTGCCGGTGTCGGGTGCCGAGCAGTTGAAGACCTCGGGGGACCAGGGGACGCGCCCCATGATCTCGCAGAGCCCCGCGTACTCGCGGTTGGTGAGCCCGGCCCCCAGCGAACTCTCGGGCAGAAACAGGTTCCACAACCCGGCGGCCTGGGCCTTCTTCTTCAACTCCTCGACGATCGGCCGGGGTTGCCAGCGATCTCCGGCGAGCCCCTGTTCCCGATAGACCGACTCATTCGGATAAACGAGCGTGTTCATGAAGTCGATCAGCCGGGTGCGGTAGTCCTCGGCCTTCGCCGAGAGGCTGAACGGATCGGGCGTTGTGCTCATGCGGGGTGCTCCTTCCGTCTCGGGCTCGCGCGGGTCAGGCGGTCATGCCGCCGTCGACCACGATGACCTGCCCCGTGACGTACGACGCCTCGTCGGAGGCCAGGTACAACGCCGCGAAGCCGATTTCGTCGGTCCGTCCGATCCGGGGGATCGGCTGGGTCTGCTTGAGATGGCCCACATATTCCTCATCCTTCCAGAAGTGGGCGCTGAAATCGGTCTGGATCAAGCCCGGCGCGATGGCGTTGAATCGCACCCCGCGCGGGCCGAATTCCCGCGCCCAGCTCCGGGTCATCATCAGGAACCCGGCCTTCGTGAAGCTGTAGAGGAGCCCGAACGGCTGAGGCTCGATCCCCGCCACGGAGCTGATGTTGATGACCGACCCCTTGCCCCGCCCGATCATCCCGGGGACCGTCAATCGAACCAGCCGGATGGCCGCCTTGATGTTGACCTCGACCATCTTGTCGAGCATCTCGTCGGTCACGTCGAGCGAAGGCCCCTGGCCGAGATTGGTGGCGCTGTTGTTGACCAGGATGTCGACGGGGCCGGCTTGCGCTTCGGTCTCGCGGATCAGGTTCTCAACCTGATCGAGACGGCCGACATGGCAGGCGATCGGGATCACCCGGCCCGGGAGCCCGGATAGTTCCTGGGCGGTCGCTTGCAAGTTCTCGATCTTGCGGCTGGCGATCACCACGGTGGCCCCCGCCTCGGCGAATCGCCTCGCGATCGCCTTGCCGATCCCGCGTCCGCCGCCCGTCACCAGCGCCGTCTTGCCCGCCAGAGAGATGCTCGCACTCATCAGGTTGCCCCGCCGCCCGACCCTTGTTTCCCTCGCCTGCTTGAGAGGCCCGCATCGACACTCTACAACAGCGGCGATGGTCGGAGTAAGCGAGGAGGCGGCGACGATTTCGTACATTCCGCGTGGGCGGTTACGATCGCCCGAATTCGCTGGTATACTCCCTGCCTCGGTGGCACGGCCCGGTCGGCTCGTGCCGCCGCGATTCCGGGCCGGGTCGGCCCGGCGCGTTCGCAATTATCCAACCCATCGAACGGAAAGCGGGATCGCTCATGTCGAACGTCCACGAGCAGGACGAGTATCCGCCGGCCGGGCATGGCTGGTATGTCGTGGCCGTCTTGACCGTGGCCTACATCTTTTCGTTCATCGACCGGCAGATCCTCAGCCTGCTGGTCGGGCCGATTCAGCGCGACCTGAAAGTGACCGATACCCAGATGGGGCTACTGGGAGGGCTCGCCTTCGTCGTCTTCTATACCCTGTTCGGCATCCCCATGGGACGGCTGGCCGACACGAAGAGCCGTCGCGCGATCATCGGCATCGGGATCGCGCTCTGGAGCCTCATGACGGCGGCCTGCGGCCTGACCAGGAACTTCTTTCAGCTTGTCCTGATGCGGATGGGTGTCGGAGTCGGCGAGGCGACACTGTCCCCGGCCGCCTACTCGCTAATCGCCGATTACTTCCCCCCGAATCGCCGATCTACGGCGATGAGCGTCTACTCGATGGGGATCTACATCGGCTCGGGGCTGGCGTTCGTGCTCGGCGGGATGATCATCCAGCTTGCGGCGAATCAGGAGGGTTACGTGCTGCCGCTGATCGGCTCGGTCCGGTCGTGGCAACTCGTCTTCTTCGCCGTGGGACTCCCCGGGTTGCTGGTCGCGCTGTTGCTCCTCACGGTGAAGGAACCGACCCGGAAGGGGGGAGCGAGCCGGGGCGGCCCATCCAACCTCCCGGTTCCGGTGGCGACGGTCGGGGAAACCTGGGCCTATGTCCGCGATAACCGGGCGACGTTCCTCTTCCTGAACCTGGGGATCGCGCTGGTGACGCTGAACTCCTACGCCAACAGCTTCTGGGTCCCCACGATGTTCGCACGCAGGTTCGCCTGGGGCCTGGGAAACATCGGGATGGTTTATGGGGCCATCGTCGCGATCGCCGGAACTTGCGGCGTCGTGGCGGGGGGACGACTGGCCGATTGGTGGATCCAGCGCGGTCGAGCCGATGCCAACGTGCGCGTGACCTGGCTCGCTTGCCTGGCCTGGCTCCCCTCGGGGTTGCTCTATCCCCTGGCGCCGACCGGGCAGATCGCCGCCTTGCTGCTCATCCCCACCATCTTCTTCGGTAGCATGCCGTTCGGCGTCGCCCCCGCCGCGATTCAACGGATGATGCCCAACACCATGCGCGCCCAGGCCACGGCGATTTACCTGTTCGTCATCAACCTCATCGGCAATGGGCTGGGCCCTTATATCGTCGCGATCCTGACCGAGCAGGTCTTCCAGGACAAGAATTCCGTCCATCGCTCGTTGTGGATCGTGGGGGCGGTTTCGTATCTATCCGCCGCCGTGTTTCTGGGACTTAGCCTGAAGTCTTACCGACGCAGCCTCGACTATCTCCAGCGATGGAGCCAATCGCAGGAAATAATCACGAACCAGATTGCCCCGCAATAAGTTTCAAGCCGGGCTTTCGGGTAAATTGATCGCCGAACATTACATTTGCGCGTTAGGCTTGCGACTCCTCCTTCACTCACCTGCGAGATTCTCAGCAATGATTCACCGAGCGATGACCGCCGCGATTTTGGCCCTGATGTTTTCCGCCCCGGCATTGGCGCAGGAGAGGGAACCAAAGTGGCGTCCGCTCTTCGACGGCAAGAGCCTCGACGGCTGGGAGCATGTCGGCCCCGGCCGCTTCGTGATCGAGGATGGGAAGCTCCGCACCGAGGGGGGGATGGGGCTGCTCTGGTATTCGCGCGAGAAGCTGGGAGATTGCGTGATCCGCGTGGTCTATCGGACCGGCACCGAGCGGTCGAACTCGGGCGTTTACATCCGGATCGCCGAGAAGCCGGCCGACCCCTGGTATGCCGTCCATCACGGCTTCGAGGTGCAGATTGCCGACGGTGGCGGCCTGAAGCGGGGCACGGGCTCGATCTATACCTTCGCGGAGGCCAGGGCCCGGCCGTTCAAGCCGCTCGAATGGAATACGATGGAGGTCACGCTCAAGGGGAACCGCGTCTCCACGGCCATCAATGGCAAGCCGGTTGCCGACTTCGATTCCTCCGAACTCAAGCCGGAGGCCCGAGACAAGACCGGCGAGGGAGACCCCGCGCGGGGGCCGAGGCCGGAGAAGGGCTATATCGGCCTGCAAAATCACGATCCCGGCTCGATCGTCTACTTCAAGGAGGTTTCGGTCCGCCCGCTCTCTCCCGCGAAGTGAGGAAGGAGCGGGGCGAACCGTCGATCGAGGCCGATCAGACAACCCGGCGGCCTATGCGTTCAGGAAGCCGGCGGAATAGAGGGTCTGCTCGAAGTAGGAGCGATACTGGAATTCGCCGGTGATCTGCTGCACGTACAGGATGGAGCCGCCGGGGGTGACCTGGATCGACTGCCCGGCCGGGAAGCGATCGGCGGTCGTGAGCCCCCCGGAGTTGAAGGCGAAATTGCCGTTGGGGAGCTTCTGGGCGCTGCCGACGAAGGGGGAATAATTGCCCAGGTCGGCATTCACCAGCAAGGTCGCCGTCATGTTCTGCTCGTCGAGCAGCCATTCCTGCCCTCGGCTATTGGCGGTCGGCGACTTCGCGCGGCGGCTGTTCCCGTTGTCGAAGACCACCACGGTGTTGTCGTTGATGTAGCGCACGTCGTGCTGGTGGGTGAACCAGGGGTCGGGGGTGTTGCCGGCGATCGCCGTGAAGTTGCCCTGGGTCCCCAGCCTCCAGACGATTCGACCGTCGCCGTTGCCGTTGGCGTAGTTGATCTTCACGGCCCAGTCCTGGGTGCGCAGCGAGACGACCAGGTTCCCGTCCCTGGGGGAATAGCTGATGGCGTTGCCGTGGGTCCAGTCGGCCGGGACCGCGTGGTTGCTGCCGAGGCGGTTGGTGCTGAGTCCCTTGAAGGTGTTCCAGACCCAGACCGGATTGAGATTCGGGTCGAGGACGATCACCATGTTGCCGACGAACCGGGTGCTCTTCCCCCGGAACCGGACGTTCTTCGGCGTGCTCGCGAGGACGGCGATGTTGCCGTTGGGGAGCATCTTGGCCTCGTGGTCGAAGGCGATGATCCGCAGGCTCTTCCCCATCGCGGCCAATTTGGCGTTCATGATGTTGATATTGGTCTCGCGGAGGGTGTTGCCGGCGAGGTCGACCTGCCGCAGTTTGTTATAGCCCGCGGCGACCCCCGTGGCCCTCCCCCCCAGCATCAGCACCGATCCCCCCGGTTCGAGGTTCTGGGCGAAGCCCCGGAAGTTGTTGGCGATCGGGTCGTAGTACCAGACCACGTTGCCGTTCAGGTCGGTCGCGATCGTGTTGACGTTCTTGAACGATTTCCCCTTGTTGATCCCGGCGTGGAAGATCGTGGTCCGGGTGGGGTCGATCCCGGCGTCCGACTTCAGCACGGTGAAGTTGGGGAAGATCACGTTCGAAGGGAGGCTGCCGGTGGTGAACGTCAGGGGGGCGGAGGTGGTCCCGTCGGCCAGGACGTGCCGGATCAGGTAGCTCGTGTTGGGGAGCATTCCGGCCACGATGAAGTTGGTGCTCTGGCCGGCGATCACCGGGAGCGAGGAGGTATCCTGCCAGACCGGGTTGGCGTCCAGCCTGGCGAACTGGACATGCATCGTGGCGCCCGGAGAGGGGGGCGCGCTATAGAGGGCCACCAGCGGGTTGGACATCGGGCTGACCGCCGCACTGTTCCCGGTCACGCGCGATTGTGCCGAGTAGGAGAAGGTTGTGGATTCAACCTTCCTGGCGCCGTAGTTGTTCTTCACGTCGACCCGGATGCTGTAGGTCCCCTCCTGCATGGGGTTCCAGACGAAGCTCTTGGCGGTGTCGTAGTCGCGCACGACCAGGAAGTCGCCGCCGGGCATCTGGACGCTGAACCGATAGACCGGCTTGGCCCCGTGCCCTCGGGCTTTCGCCGTCCAGGCGATCGGCGAGCCGACGTAGGCGACCGTCTTGGGGGTGTCGACGAAGGAGACGGACAGGAGGCAGCGCTCCTCCAGCGGCGTGCATTGGAGCTGTTGCCGCCGGGGTCGACGAACCAGGGGTTGACGGGGGACGGCCCGTTCGCAGGATGACGTCACGAATCGCCACATCAGAAGAACTCCGCATCAAAAGGTGAACAGCGGTCGGGCTCTCCATCCGAAATACACCGGCCGCCGATTGGTCGTCGTGCGATCGAATCCTGGAAACGCGAAGGAGCAGATCATCGCCGGTCGTAGCCGCGCCGTGGTCGCTCGGCCGGGACGATTGCGCGAGGGGGAAGTACTGGCCGAACGACCGGCCTCAACCCTCGGCGATTGTCGGGCCGTCGCTTCGCGAGAAGCGACGGGTTCGGATGATCAAAGGAGTCATGACCAAGATG
>CALKTZ010000540.1 GCA_937997355.1 uncultured Planctomycetales bacterium
CGCGACGACATCGCCGGCGCGTGCCCCGCTATTCCTGAGGGCGTTGAAGGTCGTCAGGCCGGCGCACATCAAAGGCGCCGCCTCGATCGGGGAGAGTTCCTCCGGCATCAAGGCGACGGCCGAGGCCGGCGCGATCAGATATTCGCCATAACCGCCATCAAAGGATAAACCGGTGACCTGCCCCCGCACGCAGGCGAAGAACTCCCCGCGACGGCAACGATCACAGTAGCCGCAATAGCCCCCATTCCAGCCGACACCCACACGCTGGCCGACCTCCCAGCCGGCAACTTCGGGTCCCAGAGCATCGATCGTTCCGGCAACTTCATGACCGGGGACCCTCGGGTACTGAATACCCCCCATCTGCCCTTCCTTGACGATCGAATCGCTGTGGCAGATCCCGCAGGCATGCACCTTGATGCGGATCCAGCCGGCGGGCGGCTCGGGGATCGGCCGCTCGACGATTTCGAGGGGGGCGTTCGGATGAGCGACCTGCGCGACACGCATCACGGCCATATTGCTTCCCTTCGGGGATGGTTGGCGTGGAAGGTAAGACTTTCCGGAGCTTCGAGGGAATCACCGCCGATCGGGACTCGGTGAAGCGAGGACAACGCCTCAAGGAAAAGACCGGCCGGGATGGTCTCCGGCCGGTCTTTGAAGGCCCCAGGTTGATCGGGCAAAGCCATGTGAGAGGAGAAATGCAACCGCGGGCTCAGATCAGCTTCCAACCTTTGCGGTATTCTCGATGGATGAACGCCTCGGCGGCCGAGCAATTGGGCGCATAGAGCTTGTTGGCGTCCCATTCCAGCTTTTGGCCGGCGCGGTAGGCGACATTGCCGAGATGGTTCGCCTCGGTCAGCCAGCCGGCGTACTCGAAATTGCAGGTCGTCGGGGTGCCGGTTTTCGCGGCGTGAATCCACTCCGCGTAGTGGCCGATCGACTTGGGAATGAATGGTTCGGGCCGCTTGAAGTCCTGGAATTCGTTCTCCGGCAGGAGCAGATTCTTGCCGTAATCGCTCAGCAGCATCCCTTTCTTACCCACGAAGAGGACCCCGCTATCCCATCTGGGGATCGCGCCGGATTTCCAGGGCTCGGGCTTCTCCTCCCCCTGATACCACGTCAGCGAGAGTGCGGGGTGGTCGTCATTGGCCTCATACTCGTATTTGACCCGCATCGAAGCCGGGGCAATCTCGTCGTGGGGCGGAGGCCCCG
>CALKTZ010000541.1 GCA_937997355.1 uncultured Planctomycetales bacterium
TCTCGGCGTCGTTGGCGACCAGATCGTGATACACATACCAGGCGAGATAAGGTCCGCAGAGCGCATCGCTGCTGGTGTCCCCCTTGCACCAAAGGTCGGGGCGAATCCTGGAGCGGAACCAGATTTTGGAATCGTCTTCGGGGCCGACGACGAGCGCCTTGAAGTTGATCGGTGCGAGCTTCGTCGGGATGTCCTCATCGCGCACGAGGCAGCGAGTCGGGTAACCTGGGATTCCCGAGAGCCGTTCCAAATCGAGGACCGCGTTGATCGATTCCCTGGCCTGCCTTCGGGCTTCGGGGGATTTTGTCGACGCGTAGCGGAATGACATGGCCGTGGCATAAAGCGACGTCCAGAGGCCGTCATTCGCACTCACGACGAGCTTCGATTCCTGCGTGGGATCTCCCGGCACCTTCAGCTTGATCGCGTGGATGAAGCCCCGCAGATTATGCCGCTTCTGAACGATGGCGTCGTAGTGTTCGGCCTTCTTGGCGAGGGTCATGGGGACTTCTTCGAGGCAAGCGAGTCCGGCGTCGGTGTCGACCCAGACCTTGCCCCCCTTGGCCGACCAGATGGCTTTGACGCGATTTCCGGGGAGCCAGCGCTTGCCCCAGAAGTAGCGGAAATGCCCGTCGCGTAGCCTCCAGGCCCCTTCTTCGGCGGTCCCGCCCCACACGTCGCCGTTGGGGGCGAGGTGGATGCATTGGACGGAGTCGAAGGGTACGCCGTCGCGCCGCGTGAGTGGCTGCCACCATTGCTTGCCGTCCGTGATGAAAACACCCTGATCCGTCGCCAGCCAGAGATGACCTAAGGAATCGCCGACAATTTCGTTGATTTGTGTGTCAGAATTGCCTCGTGGCTGCCCCGGTTCGAGGAGTCTGGGCCCGATTTCCAGGGGTCCATAGGGGCCATCCGTATCCAACGACCGCAACGGACCCTTGTCGGTGAGGACCCAGACCGCACCGTTGGCGGCCTTCGCGGCCGACAAAATTGTTACATTCGTAGGAAGACGATTTTTCGGTACGAAATCGAAGTTTTTTGTGGGACGGCGGAAATCGGTCGGTAATTTGCCTGTCGAAGGATAGCGGGTCGAGATGAGCTGACGAAATGACTCCACGTTCGATGGAGTTCCAAAAGGAATGATCCAAATTGAGAGCAAGGCGATTGGCCATGCAGTTCGATTCAAGATTTGGTCCTCCCATCAACTGTTACCTTGGTTGAGCACAGTGTAACGGAAGCGGATAACGATGGCAGCAGACCGTACGACCCGACCAAGATTTTCCACCGGATGATGTATCCGGGAGATCCGGTGACGATCCTGCCGATTTTCCGGTTGGAATTGTTTAGACGCGAATCGTAACGATTCGCAAAGGAATCATCTCGGCACCATGCGAATCGGAAAAACGCCAATTTCTTTTGGGCGAACGGACGAGGTCGAACGTACCACTCCTTGACAACTGTCGATCGCACCAACAAAATGGGTGTGTAAGATTGGGTGGATCAATGCTGGCGTTAGGCTTTTTCGTTCGCATCGCTGAGCAGCGTGGTCGTTATTGATGCTCGCTTCGTGCTGTCGCGAGGTGAAGTCACTCCATTCGAATGATTGGCTTGACTGACTAGGAACTGTGCTCACCATGCGGGTCGGCATCATTGGTCAAATTTTCCGAGTCCGAGCGTCGCGATCCACCCGCCTTCATCCCGTAATGGAAGCGATGGAACGTCGGCAATTGCTCGCGACGTTTCATGTGTCTTCAACGGCGGATGACGGGAGCGTCGGAACACTTCGCTGGGCGATCGAGCAGGCCAATCAGGATCAAAGTCTTGATACCATTGACTTCACGATCGCCGGGAACGTCGTCCACACGATTCGCCTCGCGTCGCAGCTTCCCTCGCTGACGACCCCCGCCCTGATTGACGGGACCACCCAGGCTGGTTATGCGGGCAGCCCACTGATTGAGCTTGATGGCTCGTCACTTCCCCGCGATTCCGACGGCCTGACCCTCTCGTCTGGTTTCTCGTCGATCCGAGGTCTAGCGATCAATGGGTTTTCCGGCGCGGCGATCATCCTCGCCAACGGCGATCAGAATCTCCTCGCCAATAATGTCATCGGTGCCGATCCGACCGGGCAAACCGCCAAACCGAACGGGGTCGGCATCCTGATTTCCGGGTCGTCCCGGAACACGATCGGCGGCGATACCGGCTCATCGGGCAATCTGATCTCGGGCAACCTGACCAACGGGATCGCCATCGCCTCGAACATCCTGTCATCCCAAAATGTGATCCAGGGCAATCGCATCGGCACCGACTCGACGGGCCGTCGCGCCCTGCCCAACCGTCAGAACGGAATCTACCTTGATCATTCATCGAAGAATTTGATCGGCGGGACGATCCCGGCTTCGGCGAACATCATCTCGGGAAACGGCGGCGGGGGGATCTTGATCAAG
>CALKTZ010000542.1 GCA_937997355.1 uncultured Planctomycetales bacterium
TGGAAGGGGCCGTGTCGCAAGTCGATAGCTTCGACTACAAGCCGATGCTGGCGAGGCACCACGGCAAGAATCCCCGGCAGACGATCGGAAAGCTTGAAAAGACCCAGTTCGAAAACATCGGCACGGTGATGAAATCCCCCTGGGCATTCCACCAGAGGGGAGAAAGCGGCCTTTGGGTCAGCGAGTTGTTTCCTTGCATCGCGAGGCAGGCCGATGAGATCTGCGTCATCAAATCGATGACCTCCGCCTTCCCCGAGCACACCAGCGCCAATTACTTCCTCCACAGCGGGCTCGGCCTGCAAGGCCGCCCCAGCATGGGGGCCTGGATCGCCTATGGGCTGGGGAGCTTCAACCAGAACCTGCCCGCCTTCGTCGTGCTGAATGGTGGGCAGATCCCGTCCGGAGGGCTCGACTGTTTCGGCAGCGGATTCTTGCCGGCCGCCCACCAGGGCTCGCTCCTGAACGCCCTGGGAACCCCGTTGGCCAACATCGTTCCCGGAGAGAAGACTCCCGATCGACAGATTGTCAAGCGACGATTGGTCGAGCGGCTCAACCGGATCAGCCTGGATGCCTCCGGCGGCAGCGACCCGCTCGAAGCGGCGATTGCCAACGCGGAGCTTGCTTCCCGGATGCAGGTGGCGATCCCCGAACTCCTCGACCTCAGCCGGGAGACCAGGGCCACGAAGACCCTGTACGGCCTCGATGCTCCCTTCCCGCACACGCAAACCTACGGCCGGCAATGTCTCATCGCCCGACGGATGGTCGAACGCGGGGTGCGTTTCATCGAGCTGACCATCCCGATGGTGGACGGCTATGCTCGATGGGATGCCCACGGCGGCCTGATCTCGAATCACGGCACCAATGCGCTGGCCGTCGATCAGCCGATCGCCGCACTCCTCGTCGACCTCAAGCAAAGGGGGCTGCTCGACTCGACCCTCGTGGTCTGGGCCGGCGAATTCGGCCGCACCCCCTTCGCGCAGGGGTCGGATGGACGGGACCACAACGAATTCGGCTTTTCCGTCTGGATGGCCGGCGGAGGAGTTCGCCCCGGGATGGCCTACGGGGCCACCGACGAGTGGGGTTATCGCGCGATCGAAAAACCGCTCGAAATGCACGACCTCCACGCGACCATCCTCCACCTGCTCGGCCTGGACCACACGAAGTTGACCTATCGGTTCGGCGGCCGCGATATCCGGCTTACCGACGTACACGGCAATGTCGTGCACGATATTCTCGCGTGACCGCTCGCCCCCGAATTTTCAGGCTCGGATGATCCGACTCCTCCCGAGTGTACGTATTTTGCGATGACCAAGGCTGTTGCGTATTCCTGTTCGGCGCGGGTCTCCCGACCCCGCCGAAAGGGCCGACCGTCAGGTCTCCAGGACCTCGCGGTCGCATCGACGCCGCGAAAAAGGGGACAGGCACGGCGCTTCGCTTCGAGCCAGTCCCCATTTTCGCTCCGGC
>CALKTZ010000543.1 GCA_937997355.1 uncultured Planctomycetales bacterium
GTCCCTTCCGCCGGGCGGCTTCCGTTCCTGCGGATTTCCGTCCGCCGCGATCAGCTCGCGCGCTACGGGATTAAGGCTTCGGACGTGCTGGACGCGGTGGCCGCCCTGGGAGGGACGAATGTGGGCACTGTTTTCGAAGGGCAGGTCCGCCACCCGATCCAGATCCGGCTTCCCGAGACCTGGCGCAACGATCCCGAAAAGATCGGCTCGATCCGGATCGTCGATCCCCTCGGCCGCCCCATCGCCTTGAAGGATTTGACCGAAATCGTCGCCGAAGAAGGCCCGAGCGAGATCGAGCGCGAGAACGTGCAGCGCCGGGTCGTCGTGGCGCTCAACGTCAGGGGGCGCGACATCGCCGGATTCGTTGCGGACGCCCAGAAGGCCATTGCCGAACAGGTCAAGCTCCCTTCCGGCTATCTCCTGCGCTGGGGGGGCCAGTTCGAGCACCTCCAGACGGCATCGCAGCGGCTCATGATCGTCGTCCCGGTGGCCATGCTCCTGATTTTCCTCCTCCTCTACAGCACGTTTCACTCGCTCCGCCTGGCCTTGCTCATCTACACGGCCGTCCCCATGGCCGCGACAGGCGGCGTCTTTTCGCTGGCGTTGCGCGATCTCCCCTTCTCGATCTCGGCGGGGGTCGGCTTCATCGCGCTTTTCGGGGTGGCCATGCTCAACGGCCTCGTCTGGGTCAGCGCGGTCGAGCATCTGAGGCAGGAAGGGGCGACCGCACGGGAAGCCGCGCGTGAGGCCGCGATCATCCGCCTCCGGCCGATCCTGATGACGGCTCTCGTCGCCGGGCTCGGCTTCATCCCCATGGCGACCTCCACCACGCCGGGCGCGGAAATTCAACGCCCCCTCGCCACGGTCGTGATCGGCGGCCTGGTCACGTCAACTCTACTCACCTGCCTGATTTTGCCTTCCATTTATCCCTGGTTCGCCCGACCGGAACTCCGTGAACAATAACTCGAGGAGCACGCGGTGAGCACGGGAGGTGGTGTGAGTTGTTCGGGATAAGTGATCATAGCCCAATGGCGAAGTAGTTTCGCAGGCCCTGAAAGCACAATGTGCAGTGTCCGCGGTCGCTCTACCTCCGCATCCCGACCATAATCGCGTCACCTTTCGGAAGCGCCCTTTTGCTGCCCTGTTGGCGGAAAAATGGCGGAAACCGCCGTGCCAACGAAAAAGGGGCTACGGCATTATTCGCCGTAACCCCTTGTCCTGATTGAAGTGCCGAAGACAGGAGTTGAACCTGCACCCCCCGTTAGGAGGACTAGGACCTGAAGCTAGAAAAAGCGTGTGGGAATGGTATTGGTTTCACATGGCTTGTATTGCTTAAGTTGTTGAATATCAAGAAATTGTGGTTAGAACGCATGGCGATCGAGTGGTAAGGACATGGCATCGGCATGGCACATGGTGTGTAATCGGTGCGCAATCGAGGAAAGACACCTGGAACTTGAGAAACCGATTACACCAATGAGCAATCAGTTCTTCTTTCCGCCAGCCACGGCGAGTTGCGGCCTGTTCAAGCTGTCCCGAATGTCGCCGAGGATCGAGTTGCCTTTCTTGGTTTCCTCAAGCTGTTCCTTCTTCTCCCTGTCGAGCGCCCCTTGCTGAATCCTCTTCGCAAAATCCGCGATTCCGAGGAATTCCGCCTTCACCTCTTCGGCCCTGCCCTTCTTGCCTTTGCTTGCCTTTCCTTCTTTCTGAGGCATCTCGTCGATTGCTGCCGTCTTCTTTTTCAGGTCTTGCGCCTGACCGGCTCGATTGTCCTGGAATTGCTGTTCCGCCGCCGCCATGCGTTCGTCAATCCCGGCGAATTGATCAGCAAATGAGGAGAGCTTAAGTTCCGGCATTTTGAAGCCGTATGCACTGGAGTTGAAACCCTCCATCACCGGGGTCAATTTGATCTCGAATGGATTCTGGAAGCCGCTTGCAATCCAATCGTAGACCGATGCTCCGAAGTCCCTGATGTTCTGTCCAAGATTGACCAAAGCGGTCGTGACGGCATCGAAAGCCACCATGAACGCATTGGTCCAGTTTGTTGAGAAGAAATCCAGAAATGCCGCGATCGAATCTCCCAGCCAGGCGATGGTTTCGCCGAGATTTGTCCACATGCCGGCAATCATTACTCCCGTCCGCTCGACGATTGCGCCCCAATTGCGATAGATGACGCCGATCGTCTCCACGGTCCCACGGAAGAAATCGACGACGCTCTTGATTGCCGACTTCATGCCGTCAAAGCTCAACTCGAAGCTTTGCAGCGTTTCGTTGGTCGCCGAGATCAGTTCCGTAAAGGTCGGCAATAGTTGCTCGCCGATCATCGTGGCCAGATTGGAAAGCCGTCCCTCCATCTCGCGGACTTGGTTGGCATAGCCCCCTTGAGTCCGCTCAAGGTCGCCCTGGGCGTCGGATAGCCCCTTGAAGATCAGGCTTGAGCGGGCCATGATCTTCTGACCCTCGGTAAGCTCGGCACCAAACGCCGCAAGCCCCATGCGGGCCGCTTCCGCTTTCACGGCGTTCTCGGTGAGGAATACACCGAAGGTGCGTAGCGGCTCCGCTTCGCCCGACAGGCCCGCCCGAATCTTCTCCAAGGCGACATCCAGGCCGGTGTTATAGAACGACGACGCGTCGAGCGCAAGCTTGGAGAGGCTGACTCCGAACTTCGCCGCCGCATCCTCGGATTGCCCGGCTCCCTTGGCCATGAGGCCAAGGATTGCCGCCGAGTCCATCATTTCTTTCTTGGGGACGCCGAACTTCGTGGCCATTTCGTCGGCCGACTTCGTAACGACCGAAGCCGAGTCTCCGAAGACGACGCCAACCTTGCTCGCCGTCTCGGCGAAGTCGGAAGCGAGGTTGACCGCCTTCGTCATCCCGGCCGCAACCCCGGCCGTCGCCGCCACGGCAGGGAGCATGCTGTATTGGGTCATCCCCATGCCGCCGCCGACCCCGCCGCCGCTTCCGCCACCGGGCGGGGCTTTCGCCAGGGGGTTCTTCAGCATGTCCTTGAATGACGAACTACGAACCCCCTCGACATCCGGAATCTTGAAGGGACTTGCTTTCTGCTTGAACAGCCCGCCAAGGGGGTTCAAGCTCTTGATCGCCCCCGCCAGCCGTGTGAAGGATGCTCGCGTGAATTCCGACTGCGTTTGCAGCCGTCGCATCACCTGGACGCCCTCAAGCCA
>CALKTZ010000544.1 GCA_937997355.1 uncultured Planctomycetales bacterium
CCGAGCGGCGGGCGATGGCGGAGGCCGAGGAGATCGAGGAGATCGAGGAAGCCGAGGCGGCCGATCCCCCGATCGCACCCGATCCGGCCGAGGCGACGGCCGACACGCCCCAAAATCCCCCGATCGAAGCCAAAAACGAAGATGAGCATGGCGCGAACGAAGCCAATTTCGGCGTCGTCGGGCAGGTTCCGTTCACCTTCGAGGCGGAGGGTTCCGATCCACATGCGGGTGCCGACCTCCCTCGGCAGCCGGGAAATCCCGAAGGGGATTGATCGGGCACTCCTGGCGGACGAGAAGAAGCGAGTTTGAAGAGTCGCGACGGCAACTCGGCGGCCTGGAATGGGTCGCAGCCGGTCGCGTTTGGCTCCGAACCTCGAAAATGAGGAGGGGCGTCGTCCCCGCTGCGCGAAAATCGGGCGGACTTCCCGGTTGAGCTTGCCCCAAGTGGGGCCATGCGGTACACGTACCCGCTCCATGTCTGATCTTGGTGATTGTGCGGAAGCTCGGGCCGGTCATGCCGGCATGGTCGGGTTCAAGACAGGGGTCGCTCGATGCTGTTCGATCGTCAGCCCCGGCGCATCCTTTGGGGTCGGGTCGTTGTCGTTTGTTTGGTTGCCGCGACGGCAGGGTGCCACTCCACCATGCTGCAACCGCTCGCGCCGACCGAGGCCGCCAAAACGCCGCCGTCCACGGTTCACGAAACTTCCCGGGCTTCCTCGCCTTCGGCCGAAGGGGGAAATGCCGATCGAATCCCATTGGCCCCCCAGGTTACTCCGGCCGCGGCCTCGCAAGCATCCAGCTCGTTGCCATTGGTGAGTTCCAACTCGGCTCCCGCGGCCTTGAAGCCGGCGCTCGACCTCCCGCGGATCGATCTCGACCCCCCGGTGACGGGTGCGGTCAGTTCGCCCCCTTCGATTGACCGCCCCACCGGCCTGATCGATCTTGAGAAGGCTCCGGCTCCCAGCCCGATCACCGCCACCGTTTATCCGCCGGCTCCCCGCCCAGCCCGCCCGGTTGCCGCGGCGAACACGCCCCCGCCATCGGCAACGCCGATGATCGACGCCGCGCTTCGCAGTGCGGAACGGATGGAGAAGGCGACGCTTCTCGATGTCGCGGGCGGGGATGCCGCCCCGACCCCGAAATCAGGCAAGGCCGCTGGTGGAGTTACGAGCAATCAGCCGGCCGTCGTCAAGGTGGCGATGGCCGCCAAGCCCGCGGCAAGCCCCGAACCACCAAAGGCCCCTCCGGAGTCCGTTTCGGCCCCCGTCACGATCGCGACCAATCCGCTGCCGGCTCCTCTCGAAACGCCCCCCATCCCCCAGCCAAAGCAAGATTCGGGGCTTCAAAAGGCGAGCCTTGCCCCGAAAGCGCCCCCCGTCGAACCGAGTGCCAGGCCGACCGAAGCCGTCCGGAAGCCGGCAACGGAATCGGCCGAGCCGAAGACTCGACTGGCGATCACCGACGCCCGGTTCTGTCGGAAGGTCCTGAGCTTCGGGTCGGTCGAACCGTTGCAGGATGGCCAGATGAAGCCGGGCCAGCGGGTCGATCTCTATGCCGAGTTGGCCGGTGTGAAGTTCGAGAAACTTGAGGATGGGTTCCGGTCGAAAATCTCGTCGAAGCTGGAGTTGTGCCGGGTGGTCGACCAGGTGGATGCGCAGGCGTTTGAAACCCTCTGGGAAGAAACCATCCCGACGGTGGAGGACGTTTGCCGGCATCGCCGACAGGACTTCTTCCTGAACTACAGGCTCCCGCTGCCGGAGTCCGCTACTCCGGGGGATTACGTGCTCCGGCTCACCGTGACCGACCTCAATTCCAGGCAGTCGGCCACCTCGGAGATCCCGGTCAAGATGCCTCGCTGAACCGAATCCGGGGCCGCGAACCCCCGATCGGCGATCGGCCCGCTCAACTCCTTGACGCGTCAAAAGCCGAGGTTTTAGATTGGAAGAAGAGGCCGCACTCCGGTTCGACGACCATTGAACCGGAAGCCGATCGAACAGAACGACCGTTGCCCAGCACCCGGATGAATCCGCACCGTCGCTTTCGAAGAGGTTGCCGCTTATGTTTCGCGGAGTGTCGCCGATCGATCGCGCCCGAATCCGGATCGCCGGGGTGTTCGGATTCTTGATCCTCATCGCGCCATCCGCGACGGCCCAGGATGCCCGCACCGCCGTCGAGTTCCTCGACGCCCTCCGGCAGCACGGCTATTACGATCTGGCCGCCGATCATCTGAACGCGATGCGGTCGGACGGCTCGATCTCCGCCCAAATCAAGGCGACGCTCGACTTCGAAGAGGGGAAGACCCTGCTCGAAGAGTCCGCCAAGACGGGAGACCTGGTCCGACGTAAGGAGCTCCTCGAAGAAGCCCGGTTGAAGCTGGAAGCCTTCACGAAGCAACACGCCGATCTCCCGGCGGCGCGCGAGGCCTACGTGCAGATCGCCCGGATGCTCGTCGAGCGCGGGCACCTGGCGTTGATCCTCGCGGAAGATTCGAAGGGGGGGGCCGAGAAGGCGACCAAGATCGGCGAGGCCCGCGCCGCCTTCGATCAGGCGCGCATCGCGTACGGCAACGCGATCAAGAAACTCGAGGCCGAATACAACACCTACGCCAAGTCGATCCCCGAAAGCGATCCCCGATGGGCTCCGCGAAATCGGGTCCATTCCGCGCTCCTGGATGCCATGCTCCAGCAGGCCGAGGTCGACTACGAGCAGGCCCAGACGTTCCCGGTCAAATCCAAGGAACGCCTGGACCTGCTCGAACAGGCGCTCAAGCAGTTCGATTCCCTGCACAAGAACTACCGAGAGACGATGGCCGGATTGACGGCCCAGATGTGGCAGGCCAAGTGCTATGAGGAGCAAGGGAAGGTCGATGAGGCTATCGGTTTATATAAGGTCCTCTTGAGCCACACCGATCCTCAGCTCCGCAACCTCCAGTCGCACGTCGGCTCGTTCTATATCGAGGCACTCGGCAAGCGCAAGCAATATGCCCTGGCCGCCGACGAGGCCATGCGATGGCTT
>CALKTZ010000545.1 GCA_937997355.1 uncultured Planctomycetales bacterium
TATCGCTCGCCTGAGACGATCGTGTACCCGCCGATGAGGTCGTCGGGGGCACCGCCGTCATTGATTTTCTTGGGTTCGTCGGCCTGAGTCACGGATGCCATCGCGAGGAAAGCGAGACAGGATAGGAAACGACTCATGATCGGGGACCTCGACAAGCGACAAGGAGTGGGGTTGAACTGTTGGTGTCGGGGTGATTCACGGCAAATTCAGTGCCGTATCGTCGTCGCATCAACGGTCGGTCGAGACTCATTCTGAGTGATGGCGAGCGGATTCGCTTTGCCGTCGAAGCCATTCAGGCACCCGGATTTATCGCATCCGATAGGAAGGCGTTGCGATCGCGGTTGATCGTTCTCGCGTCGCCCTCGGATATGAAAGGGTTGCCGCCGGAGGCGTGGGAATTTAACTCCGGCGATCGCTGGACGATGGCATGGGCTGGAGCGTCGAATTACGATCGAGCCATCCCACGAGTTTCGCGCATTGCTTCGAGAGGCCGTGCCGCCCGATGGCGAGCGGTCGACTCCCCTCCTCCATCGGATCGACAGGAGATTTACCGATGAACCAGCATGGCCGGATCTGCCCGAGGCGTGGCGTTCGAATGGTCAAACGGTCCGGCTGGGAGGGGCTCGCAGTGGTCGCGCTCTGCTTGACGAGCGGACCGTTTGCCTTCGGTCAGCCCCCCAAATCGGAAATCGAGGCGAAGCCGAAGGCCAAGGTTGAGAAGAAGGAAGAGCCCAAGGTCGATCTGATGGGACTGTTCCGGATGCATTATGACTTTCGGGTCCGCTCATTCAAGGAACAGAATCAGCCGTATCAGAACGTCGTGCTCCTCGGCGACAGCATCACCGAAGGTTTCGAAGTGCCGAAATTCTTCCCGGGGCGTCGGGTCTTGAATCGCGGGATCGGCGGGGATGTGATCGGCAACGACCTCCCCGAGAACGATAAGCGAGGGGTGCTGCGACGACTCGATAACTCGCTCTACGACTGCGCCGCCACCGATGTCTTCCTGCTGATCGGCGTCAACGACCTCAACTCGGGGCACAACGTCGACCAGATGGAGAAGGGATACCGCGAGCTTTTGAAGCGGATCAAGGAGCGGGTGCCGGCGGTCCGGGTCCACGTCCAGACGCTACTCCCCACGCGTGGCGGCTTCGATCGTCTGAATGCGCCGATCCGCGAGTTCAACGGACGGTTGAAGGGGATGGCCGCCGAGTTCGGCAACGACTTCGTGGACGTCCATTCGCTCTTGGCCGACGCCGAGGGGCGGCTGAAGGC
>CALKTZ010000546.1 GCA_937997355.1 uncultured Planctomycetales bacterium
GAGGTGTTTCGATCCAAGGTTTTGATTTTCTCGCTCGCCTGGTCCGAGGATCGGCTCTTCGTGGGTACCGGACCCGACGGCCAGCTCTTCGAAATCCGTGATCGAGCGAGGGAAACGGTTCCACTATCGAAGCTCGACAACGCCCAGATCCTTTCCCTCCTGGTCGATTCCAATGGCAGTCTCCTCATGGGAACCGGCGATCCCGGCTCCGTGGCTCGCCTGACTCCCGGATTTGTGCCGGCCGGGACGATGACCTCCGAGGTCTACGACACCAAGCTCCTCAGCCGTTTTGGCGCCATCAGTTGGCGGGGGTTGGTACCGGCGGATACCGAGATCGCCTCGCAGATTCGGACGGGGAACGTGGGCGAGCCCGACGAAACCTGGTCGCCATGGTCGGCCGAGCAAACCAGGCCGGATCCGACGATCGCCGACGTCCCCCCGGGGCGATTCGTCCAGTACCGGGTCAAGCTCTCCAGCAAGAATCCGAAGCAAACTCCCGAGTTCCGAGGGATCGCGATGAGCTACCGCTCCTCGAATCTCCCCCCCGAAATCAACCGGTTCGAGATCCCCGATGTCTCGGCCGCGGATGGGGCGATCCGTCAGACCAAGCTCAATATTCGCTGGGACGTGACCGACCCCAACGACGACGACATGAGTTATACGCTGCATTTACGCAAGGAGGGCTGGCCCGATTGGGTCCGGCTCGGCGGCGAGTCCCCGATTACGGAAAAGACCTATGCATGGGATGTGACGGCCGTGCCGTCGGGCTTATATCAACTCCAGTTGGTGGCGAGTGACCGTCCCTCCAACAATCCGGAAGACGCCGCCACCCGCGAGCGGGTCAGCAATCCGTTCATCATCGATCACGATGCACCCACCGTGGCCATCGAACGCAAGAAGGATGGGGCCGTCGTGGTCCTCAGCGATTCCTTGACCCGGCTGGTGAAGGCGGATTACGCGATCGATGGCGGCAACTGGACGCCAATCTTCCCGGACGACGGAATCTTCGACGCCCCGAAGGAACGGCTGACCTTGGCCCTCTCCGAGTTGAGCGGCGGGACCCATGTGCTGATGGTCCGCGCGACCGACGCCGCCGGGAACGTCGGCACGGGCGACCTTCTACTGGACGTCAAGAAATGAGCAGGATGCGAGTCGACCTTCGGACCCGGAGTGGGTTCACGCTCGGCGAAGCGATCGCCGTGCTCGCCATTCTGTTCGTTTGCACCCTGTTCGCCGTGATGGCGCTGCCCAGGATGCGCGAGAATGCCCGGATGGCCGGCTGCCAGCGCAACCTGGGGCAGATTGGACTCGGCCTGCTTCAATACGCTCAGGCTCAGGAGTTCCTCCCCCCGCTCACGAAGATCGACGGCATCGATCCCGCGCCGGACCCTTCGACGTCGGCCGGCCCGTTGCGGCTCATGCTGGAGTCGCTTCAGCTCCCCGATTTCAATGAGCTGATGAATCGGAGCACGCCGGCGAAACAACAGCCCCAGGCCGTCCCGGGGGAGAGGCCCGTTCGAGGGTTCGTTTGCGGGAGCGATCCGTGGGCCATCTCCGGAATCCACCGGGCTCCGATCAGCTATCGGGGAACGACCGGAGGCCCTTACTCGTCAGCAGGCCCCGTGGGGACGGACGGAGTTTTCGCGGTCGGGCGTCTCCGAACTCTCGCCCAGATCGAAGCCGGGGATGGCGCGGCCTTCACCGCGGCATTTTCCGAACGGCTCGTCGGGACCGGCAAGCCCGGAGAGCGTGATCCCGCGAATTATCTGGTCGGCCCCTCCCCCATCCCTCTGGAGGGGTGTGTTCCCCCGGCCGATGGAGTCGGGATGCGGGGGGACGCCGGTTCGTCGTGGTATCATGCGGATTATCGGTCGACCCTCTATAATCATGCCCATCCTCCGAACTGGGGCTCGTCCTGCATCGCGGCCGATGGCCAGACGGCGGACATGGGGGCGTCGAGCGGCCACCCCAATGGGGTCAACCTTCTTCTCATGGATGGGAGCGTCCGGACGATCCGAGCGACCGTCGACTACAAGGTTTGGGTCGGCTTCGGCTCGATCGGTTCGCCGCGGCCGAACCCCGAAGTTCCCCCCTCCTCGAAACGCGAATCCGCACCTTGAACCTTCCGCCTCCCCTACCCCACCGAGGAGCTTCTCGCGAGATGCAGCCTTCGAATCACAGCATCTTCTTCGATTTCGGGAACGTCGTCGGACATTTCGATTACCTCATCCTCTGCGAACGGTTCGGCAAGCGGATCGGGCTCTCGGCGGACGAGTTCCGCAAACGGCTCGTGAACCGAGGCTTCGCCCAACTCCTCGACGAGTTCGAACGTGGACTCCTGAGTGCCGAGTCGTTCGCGGAGAAGGTTTGCGAGCTCGGCGATGTCGAAATCCCTTACGATCAATTCGTCCCCGAGTGGTCCGATATCTTCCGGCCGAACGAGAGCATCGGGCAACTGATCGTGGCCCTGAAATCGAACGGCTATCCTCTGTATCTGGGGTCGAACACGAATATCCTCCACGCGACGCATTACCGTCGGCAGTTCGAATCGACGCTCGGATTGCTCGACGGGTTCGTCCTCTCCTATGAAGTCGGCCACATCAAGCCCTCGCCGGAATTCTTCCAGGCGTGTTCCCGGCTGGCGGGCGTCGCGCCCGAGAATTGCCTGTTTATCGACGATGTCGAAGAGAACGTCGCGGGGGCCAGGGCCGTGGGCTTGAACGGGATCCTCTATCAAGACACGGATTCGCTCATCGACGCCCTGCGCGATCGGGGCGTCGTGATCCCGAACTTTCCGGATTGAATGGCCCTCGGCGGTCGGCAACCGCCGATGAGAACGGCCCGTTCCGACCGCGGTAGGGCGGGCCGCGGCATTATAGACCGCGAGCCTTAATGAACCTCGCCGGTTTCTGCGTCGTGAAACGGCAACGTCCCGAATCGCCACAAAAACCCGAGATTCGGACACTGAATTTTTTTGTCGCCTTGACTTCGTATTTTCGAATTTAAGCCATTTGACTTATCCGTTCCAAGAGAAAGACTCATTCTGATATTCCCACTCCAAGT
>CALKTZ010000547.1 GCA_937997355.1 uncultured Planctomycetales bacterium
GACGAAGATCGACGCTTCGGGGATTCGCAAGGCGTTCGATATGGCCAAGTCGATGAAGGATCCGATCAATCTCTCGATCGGCCTGCCCGATTTCGACATCGCCGACCCGGTCAAGGATGCGGCAATCGACGCGATCCGATCCGGTCGCAACGCCTATACGGTGACTCAGGGGATTCCCGAGCTTCGCGGCAAGATTCAGGAGGCCGTCGATCGAGAATTTCAGCACACCGACCGCCAGGTCTTGATCACCGCCGGGACCTCGGGGGGCTTGCTCCTGGCCCTTTGCTGCGTGGTCAACCCGGGGGAAGAGGTCATCATCTTCGACCCCTATTTCGTGATGTATCGGCACCTGGTTACGCTTGCCGGCGGCACCTCGGTCCTGGTCGATACTTATCCCGACTTCCGGGTGAACGTCGACACGGTCGCCTCGCACATCACCTCGAAGACCAAGTGTATCGTGATCAACTCGCCGACCAACCCGACCGGCGTCGTCAGCACGGCCGACGAGATGCGCAAGCTGGCCGAGCTCTGCAAGGCCCGCAACATCCTGCTAATCAGCGACGAGGTATACCGCTCATTCTGTTACGACGGGTCATTTTCGACCCCGGCCGCCTGGAACGAAGATGTCCTCGTGGTGGACGGCTTCAGCAAGTCTCACGGGATGACCGGCTGGCGGCTCGGATATGCCCACGGCCCGACCCGGCTGATCCAGGAGATGGCCAAGCTCCAGCAATTCAGTTACGTCTGTGCGCCGAGCATCGCCCAGTATGCGGGAGCCTTGGCGTGGGACATCGACCTGACCCGGCAATGCGAGAATTACAAGCGGAAGCGTGACAAGGTGGTCGCCGCGCTCGCCGACGATTTCGAGCTATCTCACCCCGGCGGCGCCTTCTACGCATTTCCTCGGGCTCCCTGGGGGACCGGCACGGAATTCGTCGCCGAGGCGATCCGTCACAATCTGCTGATCATTCCCGGCAACGTGTTCAGCCAGAAGGACACCCATTTCCGAATTTCCTATGCGGTCGATGACGCGACGCTCGATCGCGGCCTGGACGTCCTTCGCAAGCTGGCGAAATCGCCGCGATAGCCGCCAGATTCCCCCCATTTTCAGGCAATTCTTCCTCGATTGTCGAAATTTGCGCGATCTGGTAGGGTTTTGCGGTAGGGCCTTTATTGTCACGAAGAGGATGTTTCTCGGCTCGAGAACACTCGGAAGGCCAAGGACTTGGGCATAAGCTCACCGGCCGGATCGATCTGGTTTCAAGGCGATTGGAGCGATCCCTGGGTCGAGGGGATTGCCGATGCCCTGCCGCGCGTTCAGGAACTGCGTCGGCTCGATCCCACGAGCGTCTGGCAGGTCGAGTCCGGTCCCCCTCCAGATCTCCTGATCCTCCACAAGAATCGGCTTCTCCCGAAGGATGCGGAACTGTTCGCCCGCTGGAAGGCCGAGAGTGCCTGGCCGCGATTCCCGGCCACCATCCTCTGCTACGGCCCTTTCGCCCGCTACGCCGAGCTGGATCGCTGGCTCTCGCTGGCGGACGTCGTGATTCCCGAGGCCACCGCGCCGGATACGCTGCCGAGGCGTGTCGAGCGTTGCTTGAACCTGGGACCCGCGCCCGATGCGATTGACGTCGGCTCCGTTTCGGCCGAATCGGCCCAGGTTGTGGTGGCCAGCACGAATCCGGATCTCAGACGCACGCTGGCCGACCTCTGCGCGGAATGGGTTCCGCGCGTGGTCGCTCAGGCCGACTATCGCTTCGAATACGCAGGTCGGGCCGAAGCCCGCGCGAGCCTCCGCGTGGGGGCGACGATCACGGTGATCGATGTGCCGTTGCTGGAGTCGGGCTGGGAGGCGGGGATCGAGCGCGCGGCCCATTGGGGGCCGGTAATCGCCCTGTTCGGATTTCCCAGCCGGTCGAATGTCGAAACGGCCCGGCGTCTGGGGGCCTGGGCGTGCCTGGATCTCCCGTTCGATCGGGAAGATCTGGCTTACACACTCAGGCGATGCTTACGAGGAGTCGAAGCGGGACGGGCCGCGGGGCTTGCCGGCTTCGAGCCGGGGCACCAGCTTCCGCGCCCCCCTGTCTCGTTCCGAGTCTCGAATCCGAAACGGCCGACGACGCACCGTGATCCTTGAATTGGGCCGGGCGAACTCCAACCGCTCGGTTTGATCTGCTCGGGCGTCGATGCGTTTCGCCGACGAAAACACGCAAGGCAGGCCCGATCCGGGCTGATCGGTTTTTCTGAAGGGCCTCGAAACCGATGTCCAAGGTTTCTCAACCACGCGCCGCAACTCCCCCCGTGGGGAATTTGAAGGATCTAACCCGGCTCATTCAGCGAGCGTCGGGCTTCCCCGAGGTCCTGGCGGCACTCAAGAATGGCCGAAGCGCCACGATCGACGGCGCCTGGGGTTCGGCGGCCGCGCTGACCAGCGCCGCCCTCGGCCTGCATGCTCCAACGACCCTCGTCGTCGTCATCGCGCACGTCGGCGATCTCGATGACTTCCGGGACGATGTCGAGGGCTTCGCCGGGATCGCCCCGGAGCTTTTTCCCGCGTGGGAGCGGCTGCCTCGCGAGCTTGAAGCGACCGATGAAATCTTCGGGAAACGTCTCCGGGTGATCAAACGCCTGGCTGGTCCCAATCCGCCCAAATTGATCGTCGCGCCGTTCCAGGCGTTGCTTCAGCCGGTTCCGCGTCCTGAGATCGTCGATCAGCTCTCGCGGCGGTTGTCGGTCGGGGAGGATTGCCCGATCGAGGAACTGATGGACTGGCTCTCTCGGGGCGGGATGTCGCGCGCGGAGGTGGTGGAAGTTCCCGGCGAATTCAGCACACGGGGCGGAATCCTCGACGTCTATCCGATCGACCTCCCCGACCCGATCCGGATCGAATTCTTCGGGGATGAGATCGAGTCGATCCGACCGTTCGACGCGGGATCGCCACGCTCGCTCGACCGCTGGACCTCCGTGACCCTGACGGCCGCCCCCAGGTTCGACGGGGCGCACCTCGAAGGCTTCGGGCATGTCGCCGACTATTTCCCCGAGGGGACCTGGGTGGCCTTGCTGGAGCCGAACGATCTGCGCGAGGAAGGCAACCATTACTTCAACCGGGTCGACGACCCACGCGGACTCTATCCCGTCGACGCGACTTTCGCCAAACTAATCAAGCGTCCCTCGATTGCGATCTCCTCCCTTTCCGCCGACTCGCTGGAGAAGACCTGCCATCTTCGGATCGAGAGCGTCGAACGCTTCTCGGGGGACCTGGGACGCGTCAAGGCGGAGTTGGAATCGGCCGCGGCCGGCGACCGGGTGATGATCGTCGGCCACAACGAGGCGGAATGCCAGCGATTGAAGGAGGTTTTCGCCGATACGACTCTATCCCAGACCGACCGGCTCGTCCTCACCGTGGGACGCCTCCGCGCCGGGTTCCATCTGGTCGACGCCCAGACCCTTGTGATCAGCGATCACGAACTCTTCTCTCGGGCCGAGGTCCGGCGCGCGGTCACCCGCCGTCGCTACGAAAGCCGGGCGATCGACAGCTTCCTGGACTTGAGCGAGGGGGACCTGGTCGTCCACATCAACCACGGGATCGCCCGCTACCTGGGGCTGCACTTCGTCGACAAATCGACCGAGCATGCCGAGGAAACCCTCCTCCTCGAATTCGCGGAGGGGACCCGGCTCTACGTGCCGATCGCCAAGATCGACCTGGTTCAGAAATATGTCGGCGGCGGCAAGGCGAGCCCGCCACTTTCCAAGATCGGCAATTCCACCTGGGACAAGCGAAAAAAGCGGGTCGCCGAGGCGGTGGTCGATCTCGCCCAGGAGTTGATCGATATCCAGGCCGCGCGGGCGAGCGAGCCGGGCTTCGCCTATCCCGAGCACGATAGCCACTGGCTCTCGGAATTCGAGTCGGCCTTCCCCTATGAGGAGACCCCCGACCAGATCGCCGCGATCCACGCCGTCAAGGAGGACATGGCCCAGACGAAGCCGATGGATCGGCTCATCTGCGGCGATGTCGGCTACGGCAAGACCGAGGTCGCCATCCGGGCCGCGTTCAAGGCGGTCGATGCCGGCAAGCAGGTCGCGGTGCTCGTTCCCACGACGATCCTGGCCGAGCAGCATCATCGGAGCTTCTCGGCCCGGATGGCCGAATACCCGTTTCGCGTGGAAGTGGTGAATCGGTTTCGCAACAAGGCGGAATGTCGCGAGGTGTTGAAACAGGCGGCCGAAGGGAAGGTCGACATCCTGATCGGCACCCATCGAATCCTTCAAAAGGATGTTGCCTTTCGGGACCTTGGGCTGATCGTGATCGATGAGGAGCAGCGCTTCGGGGTTGAGGACAAGGAATGGCTCAAGTCGCTCCGTTCGACCGTCGACGTGCTCACCCTCTCGGCCACTCCGATCCCGCGAACCCTCCACATGAGCCTGCTGGGCATCCGGGATATCTCCAACCTGGAGACCCCCCCGCCCGACCGGAAAGCGATCGAGACCCGGATTCTTCGGTTCGATGCCGAGACGGTCAAACGGGCGATCCACCGGGAGCTGAATCGCGACGGCCAGGTCTATTTCGTCCACAACCGCGTTTACGACATCCAGACGGTCGCCGACAAGATTCAATCGATCGTCCCCGAGGCGAAGATCGCGATCGGCCACGGCCAGATGTCGGGCGAAGCCCTCGAACGGACGATGCTCGGATTCATCCGGAAAGAATTCGACATCCTGGTGGCGACGACCATCATCGAGAGCGGCCTCGACATCCCGAACGCCAACACGATCTTCATCAACGAGGCCGACAAGTACGGCCTCGCCGACCTGCACCAGCTTCGCGGCCGGGTTGGCCGGTTCAAACACCGCGCGTATGCCTATCTGCTTCTTGAAGAGAACCGGACGGTGACCCCCAACGCCGTGAAACGGCTCAAGGCGATCGAGGAATTCACATCGCTGGGGGCCGGCTTCAAGATCGCGCTCCGAGACCTGGAGATCCGAGGCGCGGGAAATATCCTGGGCTCGGAGCAGTCGGGGCACATCGAGAGCGTCGGCTACGAGCTTTACTGCTCGCTGCTGGAGTCGGCCGTCCGTAAGCTGACCAACCAGCCTGACCGGCCGTTGTTCGACTGCTCGGTCGAACTCTCCTGGCGTGCGTATCTCCCCCGAGATTACGTGCCGGGGCCGCGCGTCAAGCTGGAGCTTTACCGGCGGCTCGCCCGGCTCCGGACCCTCGACCATCTGGCCGATTTCCGGCAGGAATTGCTCGACCGGTTCGGACCGCCCCCCAGGCCC
>CALKTZ010000548.1 GCA_937997355.1 uncultured Planctomycetales bacterium
CGCGTAAACGCCCGATCGTATCGGCCGCGTATGGCGCCACCCTACTTTCCGGAGTCCAGATTCATGAGCGACACACCGATTCTCCGCCGTCCCACCCTGATCCCGCACCGAGCCCATGCGGCGACACGTCCCCGGGGCGCCGATCCGTCGGCCTACGAACGCAGCTATCGGAGGGGCGTCGCGCAAGCCATGTCACTGGCGGCCGACTTGGTCCTTGATTGCGAAACGATCCAGGAGGCCAAGCGGGTCATGCGTCGCGCCGAGGACGTTGCCCAGGAGCTTCGGGAGGATCTATCTCGCGGCGGAGGGGCGTTGCTCGACGAACTCGGCCGCGAAGTCCGCTCGGGCAACCGCACGATGCCGTCGATCGCCGGGGAAGGGGGCACGGCCAGATGAGAGTCGTGACCGTCTACTGCTCGCGCTGCAAGACCCGGATCGAGTCGGGAGTCTCGGTCCTGACCGTCCAGATCCCCGCCGGCTATCTGTGCGGGAAGCTGACCGAGCCCATCGACGTATGCCGAAAATGTGCCGATTCGTTCATGGGCTGGCTGAACGAATCTCCCGGCGAGACCCCCGAAGCCCCGGAAGGAGGCTGAGCATGCCAACTTTGAACTACCGGCAGCGACTGTTCGTCGCCGCTTTCCTCGACGAAGCCAGGGCCGCCGGCAATGCCACGGAAGCCGCGAGGCTGGCCGGCTACCTGTCGCCCGAGAAGTACGGGTGCCGCGTCTTGAGTCACCCGGCGGTGCGGGCCTCGATCGCGGCCAGGCTCGGGGCCGTCGCCCTGGAGTCGGACGAATCGCTCGCCCGGCTCTCCGAGCTGGCCTCGTCGGACATCGGCGAGATCATCGACATCGGCGAGGACGGGAAGACGTTCTCGATCGACATCGCGAAGGCGAAGCGGTTGAAGAGGACCGGCTCCATCCGCAAGCTGAAGTTCCGCCGGGAGACCCGGCAGGATCGCGACGGGACCCCGATCATCACGGATTTCGTCGAAGTCGAGCTCTACAGCAAGCTCGACGCCCTGGACAAACTCTGCCGCTACCACGGGCTGTTCAAGGACCGGATCGACGTGACGTCTGCCGACCAATCCCTGGCCGGGGTGCATGTCTACCTGCCGGACAATCGGCGCGACCCCGGACTCTGCCCTCAGCCCGTGAGTTCGCCCATCGAGGGCGAAGGAGGGGACGATGCCTGATGTAAAGATGCGTCTCGTGATCTTCCACGGCAGCCCCATGATTCCGCATCCGGACATCCCCGACGGCGACGCCTGCCGGGTCACGGAGCTGCACATCGCGTTCTCCCGGACGGACCCCGAGGGCGAGGGGGCTGTGATCGTCGCCGAGCGCGACGGCGTGAGGTTCGCCCGATGGCGGAACGTCCCGATCACGTCGGCGGTCACCCTGGGGCTGCGGTTAACGCCCCCGGAATCGTTCCTCACCGAATCGACCCTCCGCGTCGTGGCGGAGATCCCGGGACGCTTGCACGCCGAAGGGCTCTCGGCCTCGTGCAAGGTCGTAACGACAGGAGCCTGATCATGGCCAACGACAACAACAATGACGACCGATTGACCGGGAAGCAGAGCTACATCGTGATCTCGGACGACGACGGCGACGCCGCCATCCCGATCACGTCGTACCTCTTCACCGCCGACCGGCTGATGACCCCGCGAATGAACTCGGTCCACTACAACGGCGAGATCGGCCAGTTCTCGACGTCGCAGGTCGCCGTGGCCGTCGCGACCACCGTCGCCGTCGAGGGGCGGTTCCGGCTCGACAAGGTCCCCGCCGCGATCATCGGCCGCCTCTACTCGGACGAGGACGCGGTCATGATCTATCTCGGGCTCGACGCGGGGAATGTGCTCGGCCACGGCCGCTTCGACATCCGCAACTTCCAGTGCGACGTGCCGATCGACGACACGGTCAACTTCACCTGCATGCTGCTCGGAAACGGGCCGTTTTTCCCCAACGAATGACAATTGATTCAGGAGTTTGTTCATGAATACCGACGACCTGACGATCGCCGCAGCGACCCCCCGAACGGTCAAGATCGGCGGCGAGGAGTTCCGCCTGCATTTCCTTACGCATGCGGACATCGCCTCCCTCCAGGCGTGGATCAACTCGCAATTCCGCGACCCGTTCGAGATTGCCTCGGAGCAGATCGCCGAGCATTCCGGCCGCTGGACCGTCGCCCAGCAGCAATACCTGCTCGCGCAGGCGATGAAGGAGGCAGTCATCGGCCCCCCAAAGATCGGAACCCCGAAGGCGTCCGAACTCCTGGTCTCTCAGGAGGGACAGATCGAGATTTTCTACCTCTCGGTGGTCAAGGGGGACCCGTCGTTCACCAGGGAAAGGGCCAGGGACGTCGTCATCGATTTCAACGCGGCCGAGCAGTCCGCCGTGTTCGCGGCGAGCGGCGCCGACATGGTGGCCGACGACCCAAAATGATCGAGGCCGGGCGGCTCGACGAGTGGGCGGGCAAGGCCCCCCC
>CALKTZ010000549.1 GCA_937997355.1 uncultured Planctomycetales bacterium
TCGGGCTCGAAGACGACCTGGGTGATGCCGTAGCGATCCCGCAGGTCGATGAAGACCAGGCCGCCGAAATCGCGCCAGGCGTCCACCCACCCGTTCAGCACGACGTGCTGTCCGACCTGGTCCGTCGTCAAGTCACCGCAGGTATGTGTCCGTTTCAGCAGCATGGCTTCGTCATCAACGGCTAACCGCCGCAAGGTCTGATTCGATCAGGTTTTGAGGCCCGAAACGGCCCCTTCCGGTCGGCCACGATACCCCGAGCGGGCGGAGAGCGTCAAGGACCCCAACGGAACGAAGGATCGTGAACGGCCAGGCGATGCTCCCCCGGTCCATACGACCCCGGGAGATTGCCCGCCCCGGCGAGGGGTTCTGGACGATGCAAGCCTCGTTCGAGGGCCGTTCAGGACTCGGTGTAATTCAGGTTGATCGTGACCACGCTCGGCTCCTGTTCGAGCAATTCCCGGATGACCTTGAAGAGCGATTTGCCGGCGGCGAGGTTCACGTAGCAGGTCGGGGATGATCCGGGACGAACCTGGTTGAATTCGGGGAGGGTCAATCCGTGCTTTTTGCCGAGACGGACCACATCCGGGCGCGAGACGGCCCCTTGAAGATGGAGGCCGATGGAGTCCTTGAGGTAGGTTTCGGAGGGGGTGATGCCTTTCAGGAGCGAGTAGACAACATCCAGACGGGGCGGGTTGAGCCTGGCCATCGGCCTGGCGCCGGCACGTTCCAGCGCCGGGAGCATCGCCTTGCCTCGGCGGAAGACCTCGGCCGTGGCCTTCATCCGAAGGGAACCATCCGTGGACTTCAGGAGCGAAACCAGTTCCGATTCCGCCGTTTCCGAGCCGATCGCGGGCGGCTCCCGAGGAGGATTCTCGGAGTTGCCGGCTTCCGACGTGAGCCTCGCGACCAGAAGTGAGATCGAGAGGAGGACGGCGGTGAAGGAAACGTTGATCGCCATCGTTCTCCCCCGAGAATCGCCCCGATCCCGCGAATGAGACCTCGCGGGATCGGGGGCGGGTTACTTCAGAACTTACCGACTGCCGTCATGCTTCTTGAGGATGGCCCGACGGTTCATCCCCACGAGGAGGATGGTTCCCACACCCAGGAGCGCGAAGCTGCTCGGTTCGGGAACAACCGAAACAGTCCAGGTGAAGACGCTGCCGGTCCCGTCGCTGCCGAAGAGGGTCTGGACGGCGGTCACGGCGCCGGTGATCGAGGCCTTCTGCGCATCGGTGAAGGGGGTGGCATAGACGACGTTGATCTTGATGTTGCGGCTCTCCCAATCGAAGGCCGTATTCAGGATCGCGGCCTCCCAGTCGCTGAGCCGCTGGCCATTGACGAGGTCCGGCCGCATGATGCTATCGGCCTGATCGCGGCCGTTGATCTCGCCGGCATCCGGGTCGACGTGCGTGGTCGTGGGAGTGAGCAGGGCCAGGACGTCCCCCGATCCATCGGTATTCTCGGTGAAGGGTCGGTCGCCCGCGTTGATCAGGGGAGGTGTGAGGGCCGGCTGAACGTGCGCGGCGAAGAGGGAGTAATTGATCGTGAATCCGATCGCATGAAAGAGTTCGTGCTCGGCCGTGTTGAGCGGATCGCCGGAAGACCACAAGAGCTCATAGAAGAGGGTTTTCGCGCTGACCGGCAACTTGCTGGTGGGATCTTCGTTAAAATCGTATGACACCGCGATCGTGTCCGCTTGCGCGGTTGAAATGGTTGATCCGAGCGTGACAAAAATTGCCACGGATGCCAGGAAAAGGCGCGGAATCAGTAAGGTGATTTTCATGATGTGATCCTTCCCTGTACACTCGCTGGTTAAAAAATCATCAACCGTGGAGGAATATTCGCCATCGCGCTTCATTTAGCCCGGGGTAAACCGAAAAAGCAAGTGTTGACCTAATCCGAGTCGTGCTTGTCGCGGATAACGGGGTTATTTTTCAACATGCTTCTCGGCCAGATTGGCTCAAATTTGAATTCATTCGTAGGTTTTGATCGGACGGTTGTCGGCGTTTTAAACTTTTCGGCTGCTTGTATTGGCGAGATGTATGTCGTTCGGGGAAAATGAATTCATGGATATTGACGACCAATGAGGTTTGATTCCACGCGGGTGATGGCGACGGTCGAAGGACTCCGCGAGCCAAGGTTTGCGGGCGTTGACGGGAGGGAACAACTCTCCGGGCTTGCGGCCGAACGGCTGGCGGAAGCGGGTTGGCGGGTTGAGTGGATAGGGGGAGAGGCCGATTCCAGGCTTCGTCGGCCTTCCTTAGAGAGCTTGATTGCGCGAGCCCCTCGCGAGAAACCCGCGCCATGCCGGATCTTGATTCATGCCCGCTTGAATCGGCTGATGGTCGACGATCCGTCATCCAGGCTGGGGGGATTGGTCAAGGGATTGTTCCGCCGAGAAACCTCGGTCGACCCGGATGCGTCGAATCCGCATGATCTCTCCGCGATTGCGATGCTCCTCGAACTGGCCCGTTCCTGGCCGAGATCCTGGTTCGACCGGGCCGAATTGATCCTGGCCGCTACGGGGGGAGGGTCTGAGCCCTTCGCGGATGCGGCCACGATCGCCCGCCGGTTCGACCCGGTTTCCACGGGGATTCCGACGCTCTTGCTTTCCGTCTTCGGGCCGGGGGTCGGCCGGGAGCTTGCGATCGTGAGTCCTCGCCATGAAGACCTGGCCGGGTCTTGCGCCAAAAGTCTCTGGCTCCCCGTCGCTCCTTCGCCCTCCCTCTCGTTGCAACGGAGGCTCTGGCCCGATTCCACGGTTCAGTCGTTTCCGGACCGGATCGCGTTGATCGGGGCCGGACTCCTGGAGATGACCCCTCCTCCCCTGGATGCCGACGCCCTTCAACGGGCCGCTCAGCTTGTCGCGGAGATTGCCCTGCGCTGGTCCAAACGATCGAATGATGCCGCCATTCAGGCGGGGCCTTGAGGCGGGCGCAACGCCTCGAAGTCTTCCCAGAAGCCCGGATAGGTCTTGGCGACGCAGCCGGGGTCGAGGATCACCACGTCGGGAATCTTCAGGCCGGCCAGGGCGAATGACATGGCCATCCGATGATCGTCGTAGGTCTTGATGCTCGCGCCATGGAGTTGATCCGGCGGCGGAGGGGCGATCAGGAGTCCATCGGAGGTTTCCTCGACGCTGGCCCCGAGCTTGCGGAGTTCGGCCGCCACGGCGGCGATCCGGTCGGTTTCCTTGTGTCGGATGTGGGCGACGTTCCGGATGCGCGTGACCCCTTCCGCGAAGAGTGCCACGACGGCCAATGTCATCACGGTGTCGCTGACGGCGTTCATATCGATGTCGACCGAGCGGAGCGGCCCGCCGGTCACGGTCGTCCGGTGCGACTCGCGTTCGACGCGGCAACCCATGTGTTCGAGGATGTCCACGAAGGCGACATCCCCCTGAAGGCTGGTCGACCCGAGCCCCTCGACGGTGACGGTCCCCCCGGTGATCGCGGCGAGGGCGAAGAAATAGCTGGCGGCCGAGGCGTCGGGCTCGATCGCGAGTTTCTGGCCCTGGTAGGTCCCCGGCTTGATGTCGAATCGACGGTTCTTCCGGTTCACCACCGAGATCCCGAAGGTCTCCATCAAGGCGAGGGTCATCGTCACATAAGGAATGGACACGAGGACGCCATCGACTTCGACGGTCGTCATGTCGCGCGCATAGGGGAGGGCCATGAGCAGGCCGCTGAGGAACTGGCTGGAGACGTCCCCCCGGACGAACGCGAAGCCGCCGTCGAGCCCGTCGGCCTTGATCGTGACGGGAGGGCAGCCGGTCCCGTTGTCGCTGGAGGCGTTCGCGCCGAGGCCCTTGAGGGAATCGAGCAAGTCCTGAATCGGCCGCTGACGCATGCGGGGGGTGCCGTCGAGCCGATAGGTGCCGCGACCCGTGGCGAGCATCGCCGTGAGGAAGCGGAGGCTCGTCCCGGAATTCGCCAGGTCGAGCTGGGCCTCGGACTCGGGGAATTTCCCGCCGCACCCCTCGATCTGAATCGTCCGCTCCTCGGGGCGATGCTCGACTTCCAGGCCGAGCGTTTGCAGGGCCCGGACCATCACCCGGGTGTCCTCGCTGTCGAGCGCATCCGTCAGGGTCGTGGGTCCCTTCGCCAGCGCGGCGAGGATCAGGGCGCGGTTCGTCAGGCTCTTGGAACCGGGGACCTTGACCGCGGCACGACGGGGAGGGCCGGCCCAGGGATCGATTGCGATCTCGGACGGATAAACGTTCCTCATTCCATCTCTTCCAAATCTATTCGAGGAATTCTCTGGGGTGCCTTCAGCTCGGATCTTGAACGGTCAGGAGCTTCTCGATCCGGAGCTTCAGTTCGTCCGGGCGGATGCCGTTGATCAGGAACCGCTTGCGCCTCGAGGTTCCGCCGGACATCAGGGCCACCTGCGATGTCTTGCAGTCGAGGACGTCGGCCAGGAATTTCAGGATCGCGGCGTTCGCCTTCCCCTTGTCGGGGGGGCTGGAGATGGCCACTCGCAGCGCGCCGTCGTGTTCGCCGAGGATCGCGTTGGTGCGGGCGCCGGGCTGGGCGCGGACCTGCAAGATCGAGCCATCGGGGTGGTCTCCAACCGAGATCATGATGAGACTCCTTCAAAAAGGGCGGAGCCGACTCGGACGAAGGTTGCCCCTTCCTCGATCGCCGTCTCGAAATCGTTGGACATCCCCATCGAGAGTTCCTTGAGTGGAAGGCCGGTGCGCCGGCTCAACTCGTCTCGTGTCTTCCGGAGTGCCGCGAATGCCGGGCGTGCTTCGTCCGCGGTCGTCCCCCACGCGGCGATCGTCATCAGCCCCGCGATCCGGACCTTGCGGCATGCCGCGATCGACTCCGCGTCGGCCAGAATCCGCTCGGCCGACCAGCCGTGTTTCGCCACTTCCCCGGATTCGTTCACCTGCAAGCAAACCCGCGGGAATTCCGCCTCGTTGCCGGCCAACTCGTCGAGGGACCGGAGCAGCTTGAGCGAATCGACAGAATGGATCATCGTCACCAGGGCCGCCGTCTTCCTGGCCTTGTTCCCTTGCAGGTGGCCGATCAGATGCCAGCGGATCGAGCCGACGAGGTCGATCAGCTCATCCCGCTTCCGCCAGAGCTCCTGGGGATAGTTCTCCCCCAGATCCCCGGCGCCGCTCGCGATCAACGGGCGGACCAGGTTCGAGGAGACCTTTTTTGTCACGGCGACCATGGTGACGCTCCCCCGCTCTCGCCCCGACCGCACGGTTGCCGCCTCGATCCTCATCCTGACCGAATCCAGATTCTCCTTCAAGCGATCCAAGTCCGGTTCCATATTCCTCAGCCTGCTACCGGTGTTGTCCGGATTCGATTATTCTCAATGCCGCGACGTGCGCGAAGTCCTTGCGGTCTCGGCCGCGATCGGTCGATCCGACCCGACCGACCCTATTCACGAACGAAGAATCAAAATGATGAGAATCCTGCTCCTCTTCCTCGGCTTCCTTTCCGCGATCCTGATCATCGGTCAGCTCGTGATGGGCTTGATGATTCTGAATGGCAACACGTCGATGGTCAAAGGGCACCAGCATTCTGGTTTTCTGACGGTCGCCGTCACGCTGTTCTATATCGCCTGGTCGTTGATCGCGGTGGCATCGAGCCCGAGACGCGACGGCGTTTGATGGATGGCCGGCCGCGCCCCGATCATTCCAGGCTGATCAACGGCTTGAGCACTCCGTCGTTGGAAAAGGTTCCGATGAGGAATCGGGCTTTCGTCTGATGGCCCAGGAATGCGCGAAGGCCCGGCTTGGCGAGGCTCCGATAGATCACGATCGTTTCATCCAGGCCCCACCGCGCCCGGACGGCGAAGGCCACGCCGGGCGGACAATTCCTGGACCGTTCCGAGACCGTCAACGCACGCCATTGGATCGGCTTCCGATTCCTTGAAGCATCCCACGAAACGAGGAGCGGCAGCCAGATTCGTCGGGCCGATCGGGCTTGCGTGAGGGTCAGGCGCCCGTCGGCCGCGTCGAATCTTCCTTTGTCCGTCTTGTAGGGGAGGCAGGGGAGGCCGAGCGGATAGATCCTCGCCGAGCTCCGGTCCTTGACTCGCCTGAGCGACAGGGCTCGTGATGTCTCGTCCGTTTCCGGTCGAACATCCCGATCGAGGCGAAGGTTCAAGGAGATGGGTCCTTCCTCCGCGGCCGCTCCCGGGAAGTCGACCTGATCCGCCAGCAAGGCGAGGCGACGCCCTCGGAAGAGGACCGCGGTCCTCGTCACCCGCGATGTCCCCACGCGGAAACTCCACTCGACCAGATCGGCGATCCAGGATGATTGCCAGGCTTGAACTTTAGGCCGCGAGACCTTGTCGCCTCCCTCTCCCACATTCAGCGACCACTCCGGACCCAACCAGGTTTTACCCCCTCCAAAGAGCTCGAACCCGGTCGTCGGCCCGGGCATGCGGTGGTCGACGGCCAAGAAGTCCCCGGACTTCAGCCAGTCGGCGCGAAGGATTGCCAGGGGGTTCGTTTCGCTCGACCACGCCGGCAGCGGAGGCGGGCTGAATTCCTCCCGATCTCGTTTCGGGAACCACAGATTCAACACCCGCGCGATCCCGGTTCCCGAATAAGCCTCCCCCCAGAATCGCAGCGCCTCCCGAAGATTGGGAATCTCCCGATCCTCGATCCCGGTCGTGACAGCAACCCCGCTCGGCCTCGAAAACCGCAAGATTGTCTCCACGACCCGCGTGATCCGAGCCTCAAACCCTTCGGGCCAACCGCTCCGTCCTCTCTTCGCTCGTGCCAACTCGACCAGGATGAGCGGCCATTGCGGGATCGGCAATCGCCGGGGAACTCCCGCCGCGTCCACTTCCCGCGAGAGCCAACGCTCCAGGAGGCGAGACTTGCCCCCCTCGATCCATTTGCGGGTGGCGAACCGAAGCGAGGCCAGTGGCTCCGAATCCGCAACGGTTTCGGATGAACGGGGACGATCGTTCATTGTCGTGCTTGCGGAATTCATGCTTGCAACATCTTCGTGATTCACGAGCCGATCCGAGCCTTTACGCTGAAAAGGAAACCTGTCGAGTCGCAATCGATAATTGAATTGGAAGTTCGGTCATGCCTCGATGCCCCTAATTTACCCTTTTTTCTTCACCATTGCCCGGCCGAGTCGCTCGATCCAAAGAACGAATGGCGTTCCCCGAAAAGTTACTCGCAGTCCTGCTTGGCTTCTAGGCATTCCTGCCTAAAAGGTGGTCGAGTTCAGTTGGCGGCTCCATCGTGTGGTTGGCGTCTGAAAAGAATTGTCGATTTCCGTGGCTCGACGTAAGTCTTGATCTTCTTATGTTATGGGCGAATTTGTTCGATTTCTGAGCGTCTTTTTTCCGAAAGTTTTCGCGTGAGTCGGCACTTTGGCATTCTCCTTGCTCTAAGGGTATCCCGTTGAAACGAAGAGAACTGGAAAATGAGAGAAAGTCAGTAACACCATGAAGTTACGCCGCACGAAAACAATCTTATAAGGAACCACCCCAACCGGCGACGGTTATCTCTTGACCCGAGATAATCAACCGCCACAGGGCGAGCGGGTTGCCTCGCACGACCCCCCGCTCGCCCTTTCTTACACGCAGTGAGTTCGGACCCAAAAGGTCTGAATCGGCCTCGATCTAACCGGCTAGTTGGTTCAATTTCGATCAACCAGGGGAGAGGTGGTTGGTCGGTGTTGAGTCTCTGGCCGGTTTTTTCTTTTCGAACGAGAAGGCTCCCGGTCGGTTTCTCTCAGGAAATCATCATCTTGACCGGAAGCCAGTCGGCTTCAGGCGTCGCCGAGTCGCCGGTTGACGTCGATCCCCATCCAGGCGATGGCGCCGAAGAGATAGGCCCCGGCGAAGATGAACAGCAGGAACCGGGCCTGGCCGGCATCGAGCATCCGGCCGGCGATGACCGCGCCGACGGCGGCGGTGAAACTCCCCACCATGTTCATGGTCCCGCCCAGGGTCCCGGCATATTGCTCGCCGATGTCGGCGCAGGCCGCCCAGGCGGGTCCCATCGACAGGTCGTTCGCGAAGAACGTGAGGCAGAGCAGGAAGCCCAGCCAGAAAGGACTGTGGACCCAGGCGGTCGACGCCAGGGCGAGGCATGCGACCAGGAGGCCGAACATCGCCACCGATCGGCGTCCGAGGGTTCGGTTCCCGGTCCGGCGGATCACGAGGTCGGAGATGCTGCCGCCGAGCAGGCAGGAGATGATCCCGCAGGCCAGGGGGAGCGACGTCAGGGTTTCCACCATCGATGCGTCGAAGCCACGATGTTTGTTGAGGTAGACCGGCAGCATCCCGATGAAGAAGTTGCCCGTGAAGCCGAGGCAGCCGTACATCGCGCAAATCGACCAGACGCTCAGGGATCGCGACGCCTTCTTCCAGGGGAGGCGGAGGTGTCCGCCGTGCGAGACCTTTGGCCGGCCCGCGGAGATCCGCTCCAACTCTCCGGTCCCCACCCATTTCATCTCCGCCGGGCGGTTCCGGAACCAGGGCCAGAAGGCCGCGATCCAGGCAAACCCGAGCACGGCCAGATACCAGAACGCGTGCAGGCCCCCCCAGGCCCGCATGGCGGCGCCCGTCACCCGGGGCGCGGCGGCCCCGCCGAAACGGCTCGACATCCAGATCAGGCCCTGCGCGGTCCCTCGTTCGGTGGTAGGCATCCAGTCGGCGATCATCCGGGAGATGGCCGGGAACATCCCCGCCTGGAAACCGCCGAAGACGAATCGCAGGGCCACGAGATAGAGCAGGGGCCAGTCGGTCCCCGACGGGAACCAGCGAACCCAGGCGACGGCCCCGGTCAGGATCGACCAGCCCAGCACCAGGATCGCGAGCATGTGGCGCACCCCCAGCTTGTCGCCCAGGACCCCCCAGGGGACCTCGAACAGCCCATAGCCGAGGAAGAAGGCCGCCAGGATGTAGCTGGTCGACGAGCTGGTCAGCTCGTAGTCTTTTTGGATATCCAGGAGAGCACGCGCGAAGCCGACGCGATGGATATAGCCCACGATCGCCAGGCCGCAGGCGGCCAGCAGGACGCAATAGCGAATCCTGGTGTTCCCCTGGGAATGACGAATGGGGGCTTCGATCGGCGAATCGCCGACGTGGGAAATTTGCGGGCTTGCCATGGATCGGGATGCTCGGAGGTTCGGATTGAGGCTTGACACGCGCGATCGGAAGCCACCAAGCTAATCGCGGCCGGTGCCTTGCGAAAGGCCCTGACACCATCCCCACCGAGAATCGTCGAGGTTTCCGATCCATGAGCCGCGCCCGCACTGAAGTCCGTTACGAAAAGCTGACCTGGCCGGAAATCAACGACGCGATCGAGCAGGAGCAGGTCTGTATCGTCCCTTGCGGGGCCGTCGAGCAGCACGGCCCGCATCTGCCGCTGGAT
>CALKTZ010000550.1 GCA_937997355.1 uncultured Planctomycetales bacterium
CGGCAACCCCCTCTTCACCGACTCCTGGGTGGAGGACGTGGCGGTGATCGAACAGGGCGGGATCAAGTTCATGTTCGCCGAGGGGAAGAACGACATCGCCCACTTGCTCCGCTCGCGCGACGGAATCCGCTGGACCGATCTCGGCCCGCTCGATATCCGCAAAGTCGACGGCACCCCCATCGCCAGGGGACCTTACGGCACCCCCACCCCCTGGTTTGAGGATGGCGTCTGGTCGATCCTCTACGAGCGCGGGGATCAGGGGGTGTGGCTCGCCCGATCGAAGGACATGACGATCTGGACCAACGTGCAGGATGAGCCGGTTTTGGCGATGGGACCCGACGCCTATGACCTGCATGCCGTGGCGGTGAATCAGATCGTCAAGCGCAACGGCTATTACTACGCCTTCTACCACGCCAACGCGCACAAGCCCTGGAAGGATTGGACATCCTGCGTCGCCCGCTCGCGGGATCTGGTCCACTGGCGGAAGTATCCGGGCAACCCGATCGTGAAGGACAATTCATCGAGCCCGATCGTGGTCGCCACGCCGGAGGGAGACCGGCTGTTCACGATGCACCCGGAAGTGCGGGCCTTCGTGCCGGCTCCCCCCCCAGCCTCGAAGTGAGGCATTTTCAGGTCCGACGATCAACGGTGGCGGAGCCGAAGGATCGTGTACGATCGCGCGGGGAATTCGTAATAGAACCGTTCGGCGGCCTGGTCGAAGCTCGATCGCGTCGAGCGGATCTTCTCGGGCTCCTCGGGGGAGTTGCGATCATTCAGCGCGGCCCCGGTCAACTGGAGGACATCGGCCCTGGTCTCGACGGGGCCGAAGCCCTCGATGTTGATTTCCGACCGGTGCGGGGCGTTGCCGGCGTTGACCACCTTCAAGACGAGGGTTGAACGTGCCTCGTCGCCGGTGGCGGCGAGGTCGAGGTCGTCGCCGGGGCTCTTGACCTGGGATTCGAGCCGCCACGGGAGATGGACCGACGCGGCCATCTGCTGCGCATAGTAAGGGGGCATCCCCCAAACCTGGCTGCTCGTGAAGAAGAGCTGCCCCTGATCCCAATCGTTGTCGTTCTGTTTCCAGGGCTGGAGGCAGTTGGCCGGGCACTGGATGAGGACGAAGTCGCCGTGTCGCTGGGCGGCATTCAGGATGCCCGCATGCCCGAGCGCCCGGGCGAGATCGTGATGTCCGCCGTTCTCTTCGAGGATGCAGGCCTTCAACGCCGTGCCCGGCGCCCATTGCTGGACGAGCTCTCGCATCCGGCGGACCATGGCGTCGACAGCCGCCCCCTCGCGTGGGTTGTCCCCCCCGACGTGGAGGTCCCAGAGCGCCGCCTTGCCGTTCAATTCTTCAACGATCCGTTTCGAGATCGGATTCTTGTATTCCCACCAGGCGCCGATGATGTACTCGACCCGGGGATCGCGGGGCCGCATCGCCTCGTAAAGCAGCTTGAACCGTTCGAGGTAATGCGCGTTGGTCGCCTCCTCGTTGCCGATCTCGATGTATTTCAACCCATAAGGCTCGGGATGGCCGTTCTCGGCGCGTCGCTTGCCCCACTCGGTCGTGATCGGGCCGTTGAGGTAATCGACGAGGTCGGCCGCATCCTGGGGTGTCTCCTCGATATTGATCGCGACGATCGGCTCGAAGCCTGCAGCCCGGCAGAATTGCACGAACTCCTCGATCCCAAACCCGTTGGTCGAGTAGGGATACCAGGTCCCCCGGTAGGAAGGGCGACGGTCCCGTTCGCCGATCATCGTCTTCCAGCGATAGCCGGGGGCATTGACCATCGAGCCGCCGTAGCGCAGGGCGGTCAGCCCTTCCTGCTGGAGTGCCCTGGCGATGTCGCCCCGGAATGGCAATCCCTTGAACAGCTCGTCGCCGGTCCCGGAAAGATAGGCCATGTCGACCCAGACCTTGCCCGGTGCATCGACCAGGATCGCGAATCGCGCATTGGTGTCGGTCTCGCTGGATTTCAGGACGAAGTCGAGCCGGCTCCACTCCGCGCCGATCGGCCCGATGCGTTTGCTGGCATACGTGCGCGATCCATCGGCCGATTGCAGCGCGACGATCAGGTTGCCCGAGGAACCTTCCTGCTTCGCGTGAAGGTGCCCGACGTAGGTCTTCCCCTTCCGGAAGGTCAGGCCCCAGCGGTTCAGCCCCCGGTTGGCGATGCCGACGGCGCCCGCGCCGCTCCCGTCGGCCTTCTCGATCCGCTGGGCATGCGACGCGTGGAACGGCAGAGCATCGTCCCAGGAGAGCGAGGGGACGGCGTTCCCGTCCGTGACGGGTTCCCACATGCCGCTCAGGCTGCGAATCTGGCTGTCTCGCGGGTCGGGTTGGAATGCCGGCTCGATCTTCCCTCCCGATCCCTCGACGACGAGGTTGCGGAATGAGGCGTCCGAGCCCCAGGTCCGGAGGCCGACGAGCCCCGGGCCGATCGGATTCGGATCTTCGAAGGCGATGGCGGGCTTCTCGGCACCGTCGAGGAAGATTCGGATCGAGTTGCCGTTCAACTCCACCTTGAGGCGATGTCATCGGGCCGGCTCGACCTTCGCCGGGACTTCCGCGAGCAGCTTGTAATTCCGTTCGTGGCGTCCGAGCATGACGTGCCGGCCGCTCGCCGAGATGCTCACCTCGTAGCCGACCCACGCATCCGCCCCGATTTTCGGGTCGGAGACGCGGAGGATCAGGCCGGCGTTCCCCCCCTTGGCGTCGGCGAGCCGGACATCGCAGGAGACCGTGCCGTCGCCGATCTTGCTCCGATCGTGGACCAGCTTCGCGCCGTGATCGGCCAGGACCGAGACCTCGCTCCCCTTCGCCGACCAGTTCCCCCCATAGCCCGACCACTCCGCGACGCGGGCGGACCTCGGCGGCTCCTCGAAGCTTTCGCCGAAGATCATCTGGGCGTAGAGGCCGCCATAGATTTCGTGATTCACGTCCTCGATGCACGAGCCATACATCAACGGCGAGATCGGATTGGCCACCTTGGCGGCGTTGATGGAGAGGCTTGAATCGGCCGGCCCCGCGCCCAGCGCGAGGCAGGCGGCGAAAATCGCAACGGAAGCTTGCATGCCACGACCCAGCTTGGAGGATTGACGGTCAAATCGGATGGCCGAGCCATCCGAACCAGGAATCAAATCCCAAGCATGACATGCGCGAACGGACAAAGGAAGTATGAGGGGGCGGCGGACTTTCCGGAGAACCGAAGCGAACATTCAGGAGACCTTCGGTCGGTGGTATCGGCGGGGACATGAACCCCGCGCCGAACAGAAACAGACATGTCAACAAAATTACACATGAACGCGCAAAAAAAATCCCCCCTCTCGGAGGGGGGATACAGGGGGGAGTTCTTCGTTGAGTGGAGGGGACAATATCGTTAGGCCGGAGCGAAAATAGGGACTGGCTCGAAGCGAAGCGCCGTGCCTGTCCCTTTTTTTCGCGAGCCCGCGCGATTGCGAAGATTTGGAGACCTTCGGTCGTGGGCTTCGGCGGGGTCGGGAGACCGTCGCCGAACAAAAGAGTCATTCGGCGGGGGCATGAGCCCCGCGCCGAACGGGATACGAGCCACTCCCGCGAGAGGCGATTTCAGGCCCCCTTCTCCAGGATGCGTTTCATGGCATCGACGAAGACGTCGATTTCGTCGGGGGTGGTGTACACATTCGCCGAGATCCGGACCCCGTTGAACTGGGGATGACCGGTCGGCGAGGTGACGATCTTGTACTTCTCGTAGAGATGTCCGAAGATCCGGCCGCTGTCGATCCCCTGGATCTGCACCAGCGCGATGCCCCCCGAGGCGGCGCCTTCCCCGATGGGGGTCCAGAGGCGAACCCGCTTGTCGGCGTCGAGCAGGGCCTTGGCCCAGCGGTCGCGGAGATAACGGAGCCGGGCGATCTTGCGCTCCGCGCCGATCGAACGGTGGAACGTCATCGCCACCGACACCGCGTTGTAGTTGGCCGCCGGGTGCGTGCCGATCTGCTCGAACTTGCGGATATCCTCGTCGAGCGGAGCGTCGGCCCCCATCATCGGCCAGATCTTCTTGATCTTGTTCTTGCGGACGTACATGAACCCGTTGCCGATCGGGGCCAGCAGCCACTTGTGCAAGCTGCACCCGAAGTAGTCACATTCGAGGTCGTCCCGCTTGAACGGGTAATGCGCGAAGGCATGGGCGCCATCGATGAAAACCTCGATGCCGTGCTCCTTGCCGAGCCGGACGACGTCGCGGACCGGCAGGATCTGCCCCGACATGTTCGTGACCTGCGGGAACTCGATCACCTTGGTGCGGGGGGTGATCGCCTCGCGGATGCGGTCGACGAACACCGAGGGGGACGGCAGCGGGATCGGGAACTGGACCTTCTTGACGACGATCCCCTCGCGACGCTGGCGCTGCTCCCAGCTCGTGATCATCCGGGGATAGTTCTGGTCGGTGATGATGACCTCGTCCCCTCGATTCAGGTCGATGCCGAAGATGAGGGATTCCATCGCCTCGGACGCGTTCCGCTTGATGGCGATCTCCTCGGGGTCGCAGCCGAACTCCCGGGCGAGGTCGCGGCGGACCGTCTCGGTCTTGGGGTCGAGGATCCGCCACATGTTCTGCACGGGGGATTCGTTGGTGAACTTGAGATCGCGGATCATCTGATCCAGCACGTGGGTCGGCGTGGGGCAGACGCCGCCGTTGTTCAGGTTGATGACCGTGCGATCGATGTCGAAGCAGCGCTGGATTTCGCCCCAGTAATCTTCGTTCGCGGCGAGGTCCGCCGGGGATTCCTGGGCCGCGTCCTTGGCGGCGCCTGCCGCCCGGGCCAGGGAATCCGCGCGGAAGGCGCCGACGATGCCGGCACCGGCGATGCCGGACAGGAACGCGCGTCGATTGGCCATGAATTCACCCCGTCTGTTTTCGAGGAACTTGCTTGAAGTGTGATTCATTCCATTATGAAAACAGCCCCGGGACGCCGCAAGGCGCCCGGGGCCGAGTTTGAGACGAGCCAGGATCTCGCACCTCGATCAGGAGGTGTGCGGCTTCCTCATTTCGCGAGGAGCTCGGCGACGAATTCCTTGAGTTTGCGCTCTCTCGCCGCGAACCTGACGGGGAGGCCAGTTGCCAGGAATTTCCCCAGCCGATCCGCCCTGACCGGGAAATGGCCGCTGCGTTCCGATGCCGCGTATCCGCCGTCGAGACTCTGGACGAGAATCCGAACCGTCTTCCCGTCGAATTCCCAGACCTCGACGGCGCCGATCGTTTCATAGACCGCCAGCCGGTCCCGAGTCGGCCGCCGCATGTCAATCTCGATGATCAGGTCGGGGGATGGAAAACGCGACATGTCCGCTTCGCCGGCCTCGTCCAGGGCCTCGACGAGAGCCAGCTTGGCCGGATCGAAAACGAACGACTCATCGGGCTCGATGCCACGCCCCTGTTCATTCCCTGCATGCAGGGTCGTCGATCCCTGCGCGACCAGGTCCATCCCCAGCGATCGGCAAAGCATCAGGATCAGGTCCGCCAGGGCGTGCCGATGATTCTCGTGGCGGCGTCCGGGCGACATGATTTCAAGCTCCCCCCGGTCATACGTGATCCGGCCCCCGCGCGTCCGTCGGGCGATCGCCTCGAATCCCGCCCAGTCGATCCCCGAAAGCGTGATGTACGTGTCGGGAGGCGCCGTCGTCTCGGTCAAAGTCACCGTCATGGTCGCGGTCCTTCTCGGAGGTTGGACCCGCAGAGGGGCAAAAGTCCGCTGCTTTGAACATCTTGCGAGGATGTATGCCGTATCAGACGACATCCGCCTTGAATCGCCCCTCCGGGGCTTGAACACCGGCGAAAACAGGGAAAACGAGTTCGTCGAGCGTACCAGGGGCGTTGCCCCTGGCTCAAGCTCAGGCCGCCCCTCCGGGGCTGGGGCATTTGGGTCACGGTCCTTTTGCCCGATTCCATGGCGTTCGACCGATGCGGAAAACGAGCCCGTCCGGAGCCCCGGAGGGGCGATCCAGCCGGAGCCGGAGGCAACGCCCCCGGTTAGTTCGGATGTAAATTATAAGATAATTCGTTTCTTGCAAATCGAGCCCCGGAGGGGCGGACTCATCAAGACGAGGGGGGGACGCCCCGAATCCGACCGCTCTGAAGCGCCTTTGCCCCGATTATGAAAAAAGCCCCGGGACGCCGCAAGACGCCCGGGGCCGGAGTTTCAGGCTCGCTTCGCCGTGAAGCACAAGGAAGCGAGCACTTGAACGGTTGCTGAGATTAGAACGCGTCAGCGCTGATCACTTCGCCGCCGGCCTTCGTCGAGAGGGCCTGGTAGGTGCCATAAACGATCCCAGGAGGTACTGTGTAAATCGCGGTCGTAGGATCATAGGCAATACCGTATCCCGCGAGGCCGTTGTTCGGATCGAACTGCCAACTGTTGATGGTGTCCTTGATGAATTTGACGGAGCCATCGCAGAAAGCGAAATTGGCCCCGCCAGGGTGATTACTCCCTGCGCCTGCACTGGTAGCATTGCCACCTCCACCGACCATGACATCATTAACGGTGAAATTTGTGGCTTTCGTCCATGCGTTGAGCGGAAACAGGGTCGTAAAGCCCGCGTCGCTTGTCGCACCAGAAAACCAGAGCATCCAGGTTTGCTTCATTGCGACGGGCTTCTGCTTGGAATAGTTCCGCTCGGAGAAGAGGAACGTGTTGCTCGTGCCATCGGTGATTGAGCCGATGGTTGCCGTATTACAGAAATTGATCACGCCATATGCTTGTGCCACCTTTGCTGCATAATTCGCGTCAACGCCCGAAGGACCGGTCGGATATTCAGGAATCGGGCCGGCGTTCCCGCCGTAGGAAGTTGTCCGAAGGGTCCAGGCGGGAGATCCAGCCGGCAGGGGGCTAGGCAGGCCACTGCAGCTTCCGAGATAGGAACGCGGGTCCGATGTGGTGAACCCCGTCGCCACTTCACCGTCACTCGGGCACCAAAGGGTGCTAAGTCCGAGCGTGCTGACGGTCATGTTTTCCCATTGATAGGGATGCAACATTTGATTGTACGCATTGTAGGCATTGGCCGCTTCGATGTAGTTGACCAGGCCCATGAAGAAGCTTGGACCTTGCTTCCAGCGGTTGCAAGTGAGTGGGTACATGTAATAGGTACCCCGCGGGAACGAAAGGTTTGAGTCAACATAATTGTGTGCGGCCAGTGCAAGCTGCTTGAGATTATTGGTGCACTGGATTCGTCGAGCGGCTTCACGCGCAGCTTGTACCGCCGGCAGTAAAAGGGCAATCAAGACAGCGATGATGGCGATCACCACCAGCAGTTCGATCAACGTAAAGGCTCGTGAGGCTTTACGTCTGTAGGATGAAATCATCAATGCTTCTCCGGAAAGGGTTCAGAAAACACAACGGTGGCAGTTGCAAGGATTCGAGACATCCTAGACAAATTCACGGATCATCATTGCATGAATCTCGATTATCCAATATGAATTGCCTGAGAGATCCCATAGTTTCTATAGGCTCATTGAGCCATCGGCCCCAGAAAGTCAGTGCGACTTTTTGGCTGAGGACTTAGCAGTTCGTTTCGAGGAAGCCTTTTGAGCTGCAACCTCCTGCTGATCGCGATAGTCGCCTACGGATACGCCTTCAATCTTGGGAGCCTCATTGGTGGAGGTCGTACCCGAGCAGCCCGTCAGGGCGAACAGGCTCACGCAAACGAAACCGGAACCCAGCACAATCTTCACGATGCGACTCATGAGGACAAATTCTCCAGGTGCCACTCAACCGAGGACGGCTGCCGGCGAATTACTCCGCAGGACAGTGGATCTCAAGCAAGGCCGTCCCATTCACTCGGCAGCACAGTGGGCTTTCTTTGCGGCCCTCCCTAAGCGGGGAGAGGAAGGCACAACAACGATTCAGTTCAATCCGGGCGCACGACAGCAAGCAAATCGATCGATGGAATAGCCCGGTCGATCATCTCGACTGACTTGGAGAACCCTAGTACTCGCACGTCAATATTCTAGGCCGATCTCGATCCGTCCGGCAAAAAAGCTAGAATTTTTAGCTTCGATCGCGGCCACGCTCGCACTCTCGCCAACTTCGATCTCCCTTGACGGTACACGCTGCAATGTTCGATTGTCAAGTTGCAATCGAAGGATCATTGCAAGAATGCAAGAACGCTTGGCTGGTCCCCTCGGTTCGATTTCAAAAGCGCTCCAAAACTAGGGCATTTTAAGAATTGGGTGACAAAATCAAGGGCGCTGGCGAAAATTCCGGTTCCAATGATTCAATGGATTCGATCGTTTGTAAAGTGGACGTAGGTACTCAATTCGATTCATTGCCAGAGATTTGCGGCGTCCGATCACCCGGAATTCCGGGCGGCGAATCGACTTGCGCGTGCGGGCAACTCAATCCTGGGCCATGGTGAAATCGTGCGCTTGCTTTCCCCGAATTGTTCCGACCACGATAACGAGAGATCAAAACGCGCCGAGGGGAAATATTCAGGAAATCGCGCCTTGTCGTGGAATTTCCTTCACCGCGGTTGATCTCAAAACAAAGGTCCGCTTCGCATGAAGAACATTCCGAGCACACTTGGATCGGGTGTTTTGTTCCTCGGACTGCTCGGCTCGATCGCCGGACGATCGGCCGTCGGGGAAGAACCGGCCGCGAAACGGGGGCAGAATCCGCCGAGTCCGAGTCCCCGGCCGGGGTTGACCGCGCAGCAGGAAAAGGCCGCGGTAGGACTCGCGCAAAAGACCATGAAGGCCCTCCGCGAGAAGACCAAGGGGGCGAGCCTCCCCGAGGCGGACCGTCGCGAATACGTGGTCAACGTGGAATTGCTCGCGAGCAAGGCGAATTCTCAGCCCGCTCCGGACGCGAAAGATTCGTCGAAAGCCAAGGAAGAGATTCAGAAAACACCCGCGAGTCCTCGGGCCGTGGTCACCTCCTACCGCTATTTCGACGACGTCACGGTCTTCTCGATCATCGACCTGAACACGGATCAGGTCGTGGATGTTCAGGTCGCCCAGCATCTCCGCACGCCCCTTTCCGACGAGGAATATGAGGACGCCAAGGCTCTGGCCCGGGAGAAGAGCGACGAGATCAAGCAGCTCTTCGCGAAATATGGCGACAAGATCAGCGTTTATCCCCAGTACAGTCAGTTCAAGGTGAAAGGGGACTCGCGGATTCACCGCATGGTCCAGCTGACTTACCGAGTGAGCGGGAAAGACCTCAGCCACCCGCGCCCCGCGATCGATCTCACGACGCGGAGCGTGGAGATCCTCACCCCCGAGGCCCCCGCGCCCGGCGGCGGGTCACGCTGAATGTGTGAGTATGTGTTGAGCGGGGGGACAATCTCATAAGCCGGAGCGAAAAATAGGGACTGGCTCGAAGCGAAGCGCCGTGCCTGTC
>CALKTZ010000551.1 GCA_937997355.1 uncultured Planctomycetales bacterium
CATTCGTCCGTCGGCACACCACCGAACAGCTTGGAGAGTGGTTCGTTTCCCAGGAAATCCACACCGTTACCGCCTGAAACTTGCGAGGCCCGGCGCGCCATGTCCTTCCCAATCCTCCCCGAAAGTGCCCCGTTTTCAACGGCCCAGAAAGCCTGGCTCAACGGCTTCCTCGCCGGAGCATTCAATATCGATCCGGGCGGAGGTGTGGGCCTGCTCGCGCCGCTGTCGGCCGCTCCCATCAATCATGCCGTTGCTGCCCCGGGCATTTCCGCCGGCCAGTCCGCGCCGACCACCTCGGAAGAAGAGGATTTTCCCTGGCACGACCCGGCCCTGCCGCTCAATGATCGGCTCAAGCTGGCCGAGGGGCGACCTCGGGAACGGGTCCTGATGGCCGCGATGGCCCAGCTCGATTGCGGCGCCTGCGGCTACCTCTGCAAGTCATACTCCGAGGCGATCGCCTCGGGCGAGGAGACCAGCCTGACGAAATGCACGCCGGGGGGGCGAGAGACCTCCAGAGCCCTCAAGGAACTGGCTGGCCAGCTCAAGCCAGCGCCGGCGAACGGCAAAGCCGCGTCGAGTGTTCCGGCTCCCGGTAATGGCCATACGCCGTCGTCGAACGGAACGACGAATGGTTATAACCGCAAACATCCCTTCCACTCGCCGCTCCTGAGGTGCGATCCCCTGAATCGCGCGGGATCGTCCAAGGATGTGCGCCTGGTCGCCCTCTCGCTCCAGGGGAGCAGCCTCCGCTATGAGGTCGGCGACGCGATCGGCGTCTTCCCGGAAAATGATCCCATCCTGGTCGAGGCCGTCCTGGCGGCGTTGGGGGCTCGCGGCGACGAGTGGGTGCAGGGGCCGAACGGCGAGCATGCGCATGCGTTCGAAGCACTGAGCGCCCTCTATTCAATCACGCGGGTCAACGATGACCTGGCAACCCTGCTGGCGAACCATGCGACCAATCCGTCCGAGGCATCGACCTTGAGGACGCTCGTCGAGGACGATCCCGACGGCATCCCCGCCGACTGGGACCTGCTCGACTTGCTCGATCAATTCCCCTCCGCGCGGGCGCCGCTGGCCGAGATGATCTCGGCACTCGACCCGCTCCAGCCGAGGCTCTATTCGATCTCCTCCTCGCAGAAGGCCCACCCGCACGAAGTCCATCTGACGGTCGGCGTGGTCCGCTATGAACGGGGAGGCCGCGAGCGTCTGGGGGTGGCCTCCGGCTTCCTGGGCCGGACCATGCGGGCGAGGCAGAAGGCCAAGGTCTTCATCCATTCGTCGCCCGGGTTTCGGCTCCCGGCCGACCCTTCGGCGCCGTTGATCATGATCGGCCCCGGCACGGGGATCGCCCCCTTCCGGGCATTCCTCCAGGACCGACAGGCGACGGGGGCCTCGGGGCGGAACTGGCTCTTCTTCGGCGACCAGCGACAGGATTGCGACTTTCTCTACCGGGACGAGCTGGAAGCCTATCAGACGAGTGGGCTACTCACCAGGCTCGACCTGGCCTTCTCGCGCGACCAGGCCGAGAAGGTCTACGTCCAGCATCGGATGCTTCAGGCCGCCGCCGAGTTCTGGGCCTGGCTCCAGGACGGAGCCCATGTCTATGTCTGCGGGGATGCCCGGCGCATGGCGCTGGATGTCGATCACGCGCTCGTGGAAATCGTGGCCGGGCAGGGGGGAATGTCCCTCGAATCGGCGAGGGAGTTCGTCAAGGAGCTGGCCCGGGCCGGACGTTATCGGCGCGACGTGTACTGAGGCACCGAAGAGGGTCCGGCCGCTTCCCGCCGGAAAGCATGACAGGACAAGCAAGCTTCTCCCATGAACCTGATCCCCGTCCCAATTCATCCCGGCCTGGATGTGCGATCGCACTGCCCCTACTGTGCATTCCAGTGCGGGATGCTGTTCGGGACCGGCACCTCCGATTCTCCGGCCTCGGTGATGGGAGATCCCCACTTCCCGGTCAATAACGGCGACCTCTGCATCAAAGGCTGGACCTCCACGACCCTGCTGCGCCATCCGAAGCGGTTGACAAACCCGCTCGTCCGGTCGCGCGGAGAGCTGCGGAGTTCCTCCTGGGATCTCGCGCTCGACGTGGTCGCCGAGGGCCTCCGCTCGATCAGCCAGGCTTATGGCCCCGATGCGGTGGGGGTCTTCGGCTCCGGGGCCCTGAGCAACGAGCAGGCGTACCTGCTCGGCAAGTTCGCCAGGGTGGCCCTGAAGACGGCCAATATCGACTACAACGGCCGCTACTGCATGTCGAGCGCCGCGGCGGCGGGGAATCGGGCGTTCGGACTGGATCGGGGGCTCCCATTCCCGATCGCCGACATCGCTGGCGCCGAGGTCATCCTGATCGTCGGCGGCAATCCGGCCGATACCCTCCCCCCGATCATGCAGTGGTTCGATCGTCAGAAGCGGGCCGGGGGGCGGCTGATCGTCGCCGACCCGAGGCGGACCTCGACCGCGCGCCTGGCCGATCTCCATCTCCCCATGACCCCCGGGGCCGATCTCGCGTTGGCGAACGGCCTGCTCTACCTGGCCATCGAGGAGCGGCTGATCGACCGCGATTATATCGAATCGCGCACACGAGATTTCGAGGCGGTCCGCCGGGCCGTGCTGGCCTATCATCCGGCGACCGTCGAACGCCGCACCGGGATCTGCGAGGCCGACCTTCGAACAACGGTCCGGGCTCTCGGCGAAGCAAGGTCGGCCATGATCCTCAGCGGGCGAGGCCCCGAGCAGCAGAGCAAGGGGGTCGATACGGCCCACGCCTTCATCAACCTCGCCCTCGCCCTCGGCCTTCCCGGCCGTCCCAATAGCGGGTGGGGGACCCTGACGGGCCAGGGCAACGGCCAGGGGGGGCGGGAGCACGGACAAAAGGCCGACCAGCTCCCGGGGTATCGCCTGATCGAGGTCGAGGCCCATCGCGAGGCCATCGGCAAGGTCTGGAAGGTCGACCCGGCCGAGCTCCCAGGCAAGGGGCTCAGCGCCTTCGAGCTGCTCGACTCGATCGGGCCGAGCGGGGGAGTTCGCAATCTCTTCGTGATGGGCTCCAACATCGCGGTGGCCTCCCCGGACTCCGGCCGGATCGAGCGCCGGCTCCGCTCGCTTGAGCATCTCACGGTCTGCGACTCGTTCGTCAATGAAACCGCCGAGATGGCCGAGGTCGTCCTTCCCGTCTACCAGTGGGCCGAGGCCGAAGGGACCATGACCAACCTGGAAGGGCGGGTCATCCGGAGACGACGAGTCGCCTCGCCGCCATCGGGCGTCCTGGGAGACATCGACATCATCCGAGAGTTGGCCGCTCGCCTCGGCCATGGAGCTAAATTCGCCTTCCGCGCCCCTCGGGACGTTTTCAACGAGCTTCGTCGCGCGACGGCCGGAGCGATCGCGGATTATAGCGGGATCACCTACGAGCGGATCGACCGAGAGCAGGGGGTCTTCTGGCCATGCCCGGGCGAGTCTCATCCGGGCACCCCCCGCCTCTTCGAAGAGCGATTCGCCCACCCTGACGGCCTCGGACGCTTCTTCCCGGTCGCCGACCGCCCGGCGGCCGAAGAACCCGACGATTCCTACCCCTTCTACTTCACCACCGGGCGTTACAAGGAACACTACAACTCGGGCGCGCAGACACGCATGGTTAGCCAGCTCAACGCCGCCCGCCCCCGCCCCTTGCTGGAGATCCATCCCGTGGCCGCCAGGCGACACGGGATCGGCGACGGTTCGCTCGTCGTGCTCGAAAGCCGGCGCGCCCGGGCGGAATTTCAGGCCGCGGTCACGGCCGATATCCGCGTCGACACCCTCTTCTGCCCATTCCACTGGGGAGGGGCTTCCGGCCCCAATCGGCTCATGAATCCGGCCCTGGACCCGATCAGCCGGATGCCCGAATTCAAGCTGGCGGCCGTCAGGATCGCCGCGGTGAACTCCGAGATGGCCTTCGATGCAGGAGCTTCAAATTGATGCGGCAGCGGCAACGACTGGCGATCGTGGGCAACGGGCTGGCCGCCGGGCGGCTCCTCGACGAGCTGATCCGGCGAGGCGGCTCCGACCGCTTCGAAATCCACACCTACGGCGAGGAACCCCACGGGCTCTATAACCGAATCCTGATCGGGAGGATTCTCGAAGGGGGTACCGCCGAGGAGATCACGCTCAAATCGGTGGACTGGTACGCCGAGAACGGCATCGCCTTCCATCGAGGCGTCCTCGTCGACCACCTGGAGACCTCATCCCGGCAGGTCGTCACCGAGGACGGCGAATCCCATCCCTACGACCTCGCCGTCCTGGCCACCGGCAGCCGGCCCTGGATTCCGCCGATGGACGGCCTGCTCGGCGCGGACGGCCGCCCCAGGTCGGGCGTGTTCGCCTTCCGAACGCTCGAAGACGGCGCCCGAATCCGACGCCGAGCCGGCTCGGGCAAACGGGCCGTCGTCCTCGGCGGCGGCCTGCTGGGGCTGGAGGCCGCCAAATCGCTCCGCGACCTGGGATTGCGGGTCACGGTCGTGCAGCGTGCGGAAACCCTGATGGATCAGCAGGTCGATTCGCTGGGCGGGCAGTTTCTCAGGCGGGCCATCGAACGTCTGGGGATCGAGGTCGTCGCCGGTGTGCAGACGACGGG
>CALKTZ010000552.1 GCA_937997355.1 uncultured Planctomycetales bacterium
TGAAGGGGATGGCCGCCGAGTTCGGCAACGACTTCGTGGACGTCCATTCGCTCTCGGCCGACGCCGAGGGGCGGCTGAAGGCCGAGTACACCCAGGACGGGCTCCATCTCAACGATGCGGCCTACCGGGTCTGGCGGAAGCGGATTCTCGAAATTCTCGGCTGGGACGATTCCGCGAAATGACCGTCGAATGATCGGAGAACCTGCCATGCGTCGCGTGCTTTCAGTGCTGATTGGAACGCTCGTCTCGATTTCCGCGGCACGCGCCGCCGAGCCGGCCGCGAAGCGTCCCCCCATCAACGTCCTGCACATCATCGCCGACGACCTGAATATTGACCTCGGATGCTACGGGCATCCGATCGTCAAGACCCCCAATCTGGACCGTCTCGCGGCGCGCGGGATTCGGTTCGACCGGGCCTTCTGCAATTATCCGGTCTGCAACCCTTCCCGTACCTCGTTCCTGAGCGGCAAACGCCCCGAGACGACGCGAGTGGTCGACAACCACACCCCCACCCGGGCATTCCTGAAAAACACGGTCATGATGCCGCAACTCTTCCGGCAGAACGGCTGGCGGACGGAGAAGGTCGGCAAGATTTATCACACCGGGGACGCCTTCGAAGATCCCGCCTCGTGGGATCTCGACATCCGGGAGACGAAGGAGGCCAAGAATCCGCCTCCCGAGCAGATCGTCCGCAAGGGGAAACGAGGCGGAGTCGTCCTCGATGCCGACGATGCCGACACCTGGGACGGCAAGGTGGCGCGGATGTCGGTCGAGCGGCTCGAACGGGCCGTCAAGGACGGCGTGCCGTTCTACCTCGCGACCGGGTTTCGTCGCCCGCACACGCCGTACATTGCGCCTCGCAAATACTTCGAGCTGTATCCTCCCGAGAAGAACACCTGGCCCGCCGAGCCGGCCGGGCATGTGGCGAAGATCCCGCCGATCGCCCTCACCTACGTCCTCGGCAAGCCGACGCTCCCAAAAGCCGATCGCCCCGAGGTGATGTCAGCCTATTTCGCCAGCGTCAGCTTCATGGATGCGCAGGTTGGCGTTTTGCTCGATGCGCTCGATCGGCTGCAACTCTGGGATCGGACCGTCGTGGTCTTTCACGGTGATCACGGCTATCACCTCGGGGAACATGGCGGATTGCACCACAAGATGACCCTGTTCGAGGAAGGGACGCAGACGCCGCTGATCGTCGCGGCCCCTGGTGTGAAGCCGGGAGTCTCACACGCTCTCGTGGAACTGGTCGACATTTATCCGACGCTCGCCGACATTGCCGGCCTGGCGCCTCCCGGCGACCTTGAAGGGACCAGCTTCCAGCCGCTCCTGAACGACCCCTCAAGGCCGTGGAAGTCGGCCGTCTTCGCGGTCGTGGGACGCGAGAAGGGGAAGCTCGGCACGGCGGGGGGGGCCGTCTATTCGCTCGACTATCTCGGCCATACGGTGCGGACCGACCGCTGGCGATACACCGAATGGCCCGACGGCTCCGCCGAACTCTACGACCAGACGGCCGATCCCCGAGAATACGCCAACCTCGCGAGACAGCCCAAATTCGCATCGACGCTCGCCGAGTTGAAACAAGTGCTCAAGGAAGGTTGGAAATCGGCCCTGCCGAAGAATCCCTGAGAGGTGGCTGGGTCGTTGAGCCGAAGCGAAAATAGGGACTGGCTCGAAGCGGAGCGCCGTGCCTGTCCCTT
>CALKTZ010000553.1 GCA_937997355.1 uncultured Planctomycetales bacterium
GTCGGCGAGTTGATCCCCCTCCTTGAGCAGCTTGGCGCCGGCTTTGATATGAACGTTTTCGTCCGGCTTCTCTCCGCGGATGGGAGCGACGAGCATGATCACGGCGATCACGAGCAAGACTTGATTTCCAACCCGACGGTAATGACCCATGCTTGTTTCTCGGAAGATTCGACGTCAAAGGGAAGCATCATCGGATAGCGGATTCCGAGACCGGCTGGCGGATCGTCTCGGGCCTTCGTCATTGTGTTCGGGAGGCGGCCCGGTTTCCAGTCGATGACGATCGCGCGGGACTGACTCTCTGGTTTTGATCCGGGCTCTGTCCGTCGGTTCGATTATCGCGAGCTTTTGTTCGAGGAGTTAATTCCGCGGCGAGCAGTTCGCGGGCGGCCAGGACATACATCTCCGGTTCGAACAGCGTGCAACGGCTGGAATGCTCGCGGCGGTGAATTTCCTTGCAGACTAATTCCAGGATGACCGGCTCGGGGATACCCAGGGCGCGATACGATTTGATTTTCGATTGGAGCGAGGTTCGACCCGAGAATCGCTTCATCAACCGCTTCAGGTCCTCCTCGGACCTGGCATCGACGGCTTCATTGTAGCGATGATGGAGCTGGCCGATTTCCTGTCCGGCAGCCCCCTTCTTTTCTCGAAGGACCGCGCGGAGTTCCGCGAGGAACTGCGGCCGTTGCTCATTCAACTTGGCCAGGTAAGCCCGTCGAAGCATCGCGGGGCTTTCCTCCTTGAGCCGCTGCATATTGAGTTGCTCGACCCGTTTCTGGTCGGCTTCGCGCTGAATCCCGGCAAGTACCTCCTCGCGCGACGGCAGTTTCTCGGGCAATGGCGGAACAGTAGCGGGATTCGGTGAGTCTTCGGGGGGCGCGGGCTGTGAATCCTGGGGCACGGGCTTGAAGCTGGGGAGAGGACTTTCCTCGGACCTGGGAGATTCCAACTTCGGCTCAGGAGGCTGAGAGGCGGTTGGCGCGGGAATGGGGGACAGCGGAGGTAAAGTTGTCATCGCGGTCGGTGAGATGGGAGGCGCGAACGCGAGCGCGGTCTGGAGAGTGGAAGGAATCGGCAGCGAAGACGCGAACCTTGCGTTATCGCTCAGGACCTCGGACACAGATGGTATGTTCACGAATTCCAACTTCGGAATCGGCATGAGGCTCAAAGGGGGGCCGACAAACTCTTCAGGTGGAATGGATACCGGCGGGACATTCTGGATCGGAACGGATTGCGAACTGAGGGTGAGTGGTTCAGGGACCATTTTTTGAGGGATCGCTGCTAGCTCATCCGGCTGCGTCGCCTCGTTTTGCAAAGGGGGCGATGCGGCGACGGCGATGGGAGCCGCCGACCGATTCACGGCCCGGTGATTGATGATGACAAACACCAGGGAGACGAACAGCACGAGCGGCACCACCAGAGGCCAGGGGAGCCCCTTGGTCCGATATTCGATGATCACCTTGGGCGGAGCGGCCGGTGCATCCGTTGACGGACGGCTCGTTTCTTGCCCGAATTCCGATGGAGAAATCGTTTCCGCGAGCAACGGTTCTGTTGTGGGATCGAGGTTGTCCGGATTCATGATGGCTTTCCTCTCGATCGATGCAGCAGGCTCTCGGAATCGACGCGGACCTGGGGACTCAGCCTGGTTTCTGGAGCCGGGCGCTTCCCGATTAGCCCCCCGAACTCTTGCCGACTCCCGTCCCTCGCAGGGTTTGGTCGAAGGGGTCGAGGAGCCGTTCAAGCTCCTCTGCCGACGGAAAACCTCCACGTTCGAGGATCGTCGCGGCGGACGCCGGGGGCTTCAGCCGGCTTTCGATTTCCTCGGGAGTCAGGCCGATCAGCTCTCTCGCAATCTCGCGGACGGTTCGACCTTCGTGGTACGCCTTTTTGGCGATGGCGGCGGCATTATCGTATCCGATGCGAGGCGCCAGCGACGTGCAGAGCGCGAGACTCCGCTCGATGGAATCAGCGGCGCGAGGGTCGGCGACCAGCCGTACTTCGCCCGGAGGGGTGATTTTGTTCGTCGCGAAGAAATTCTGTGCGTCGATGCACTTCGCCGCGAGGTGGTCGGCGGCGTTGGTGAGGAGGTCGATCGATTGCAGTAAATTGTAGCCGATCACCGGCATCATCACGTTGAGATCGAAGTTCGAGCCGAGCGCGTTGGACCACGCGATCGTGGCATCGTTGCCGACGACCTGCGAGGCCACCATCATCACGGCTTCCGGGATCACCGGATTGACCTTGCCGGGCATGATCGAACTGCCGGGCTGAAGCTCCGGAATTCGAATCTCGCCGATCCCGCACCGTGGACCCGAGGCCAGCCATCGGATGTTGTTGGCGATGTTGGAAAGGCTGATCGCGACCGTGCGAAGGACGCCCGATGCCTGAACCGTCGCATCCCGATTCGCCATCGACTCGAAGGCGTTGCTCGCGACGCGAAACGAGAGCCCCGTTTCCTGATTCAACTGGGCGATGACGCGTTGAGCGAATTCCGCATGAGTGTTGATTCCCGTCCCGAGAGCGGTGCCGCCGATCGGCAATTCGGCCAGCCCATCCATCGCATGTTCGAGGCGATGAATTGCATGGTCCACCTGAGAGGCGTAACCCGAGAATTCCTGGCCAAGCCGGATCGGCACCGCGTCCTGCAAGTGGGTTCGCCCGATCTTGACGACGGAGTCGAATTCCTTGGCCCGCTCCTCCAGGCGCGCCTTCAGATCGTTGAGAGCGAAGATCAATCGCTTGGCGATCGCTTCGAGGGCCGAAACATGGATGGCCGTCGGGATCACATCGTTCGAGGATTGCCCCATGTTGACGGAATCGTTCGGATGGACGGGGGTTTTCCCCCCCCGCGTCCCGTTGATCCGCTCATTGGAGATCCCGGCGATTACCTCGTTGGTGTTCATGTTGGTCGAGGTGCCGCTGCCGGTCTGGAAAATGTCGAGCACGAACTGATCGTCGTGTTTCCCCTCGGCGACAGCCTGCGCGGCCTGCACGATCACGGAGCCGAGATCGGGGTCCAGCAGGCCGACGTCCATGTTCACTTGCGCCGCGGACTTCTTGATCAGGCCCAAAGCCCGGATGAACTGTCGAGAGAATCGGAGCGGGCTGATCTGGAAGTTGCGTCGCGCACGCTCCGTCTGGGCACCGTAATAGGCATCCTCAGGGACCGACAACTCTCCCATCGAATCTCGTTCGGCGCGGCTACTCAAAACGGTCGATCCTTTCAAGTGCGGTTTGACTCGAAACATCCGTCCCGCCCGCCGGGAAGTGGGCGCTACCGGACGGGAACCGCTCCTGTCTCAACCCTATCAAAAATTCCCCGCACTCG
>CALKTZ010000554.1 GCA_937997355.1 uncultured Planctomycetales bacterium
GCAAACGGTATATGTCTGGCTTATACGGAGCACTGCCATCGGTGGAGAAGCTCTCCCTATGAGCAAGAGCGACACTGCCAAAAAACCTCTATCGAAGGCAACGCAGTCCTTAAACGAATCACTCAAACGACGGCGAGGAGTGCGAGATCTCGCGGTAAAATTTTTGATCGTTTGCGAAGATCGCAAGTCCGCTGTGCATTATTTTGAGGCGTTAGTAGATTTCCTTAATCTCGATGCTACCTCGGTTAGAGTTGCTCACTGCAACGACAATACTCAGCCCATTCAAGTGGTAACCGAGGCAATCAGGCTTAAGAAAAAAGCGGGCAAATCGGAAAGCGGGACAGTCGGCTTCAAGCAAGTTTGGTGTGTCTTAGACGGAGATTATGGCAGCAAGATCAATAATGCTCGTGAACGTGCATGCAAGAATGATGTTCACCTCGCCGTTTCAACCATGTGCTTTGAGTATTGGGTATTGCTCCATTTTGAAAAATATGACAAATCCACTCTGAATTGTGACCAAATCAAGCACATCCTTAAACAAAAGCATATTCCAACATATGACAAAGGAAAATACAGATTTCAAGAAGTCGTCAAAAATGTAAATATTGCCTGTGAAAGGGCCAGGCAGCTTCGACGAAAGCCGGGTATTGATCGAAACAATCTACCAGAGAATCAAAACCCAAGTAGCGAAGTGTACAAGTTAGTTGACGCAATTCTCCAAGCAATAAAAGCAAACGAATAACAACTGAAACCGAAGTCCTGCTTAATAAAACAGGGCTGTGGCCTACTACGATTTCTTTCAGTGTCACGCCATCGTGTAGTCGATCAGCTGGGCGATGATGCTTCGGAGGTCTCGGCGATGGACCACGCGGTCGATGAAGCCGTGGTCGAAGTGGAACTCGCTGGTCTGGAATCCGGCGGGGAGCTGGACGCGGACGAGCTGCTGGATGACGCGGGGGCCGGCGAAGCCGATGAGGGCCTTGGGCTCGGCGAGGATCACGTCGCCGAGCGAGGCGAAGCTGGCGGCGACTCCCCCCATCGTCGGGTGGGTCAGCACGCTGATGAACAGGCCGCCGGCATCGTGGTAGCGGCCGAGCGCGGTCGATACCTTGGCCATCTGCATCAGGGAGAAGATCCCCTCGTGCATGCGGGCCCCGCCCCCTGAGCCCGAGACGATCACCAGCGGCAGTTGGTGTTTGGTCGCCTCCTCGATGGCGCGGGTGAGCTTCTCGCCAACCACCGAGCCCATGCTCCCCATGATGAAGCTGCTCTCGGTGATGCCGAGGACGGTCCGGATCCCCTTGATGAATCCCTGGCCGACGATCGCCGCCTCCTTCAGGCCGGTCCGATCCTGCTCGGCCTTCACGCGCTCGGGATAGGGGCGTCTGTCGTTGAATTCGAGCGGGTCGGAGGGGCCGAGCTCGGCGTACCATTCCTCGAAGGTGTCGGCATCCGTGAGCTGGGCGATCCGCTCGACGGCCGAGACCGCGAAGTGATGGTTGCACTCGGGGCAGACGTTGACGTTCTGCTCGACCTGCTTGCGGATGAGGGTGGCGTTGCAGCCATCGCACCGCATGAAGATCCCCTCGGGGACCCGTTTGGGCTCGAAGTGCCCATGCCAGGCGTGGCCCGCGCTCACTGGTTTCGACGCCATGAATCCGTTAACTCCTCTGGGCGGTCAAATCGGCCGGCCACATCCGAGGTTGCTCGCCGCGGGGTCCGATGCAGCTATCGGACGGCTCGCTCCTCGGCAATCTCCGTTTTTTTCTCGGCGACGTCCCTACGCCTGGTTTTTCGTTCAGGGGAGGGCGTTGCGATCCTGGTCGGGGGTGACGTCAATCCGTTCATAGCCGCAACAAGGCGGGAACTCGTCGAGCTGAAGCCGCGGTTCTCGACGGAGATAGCACGAGACGAAGCGGGCCAGCGGCTCGCCCAGCACCAGGCCGATCGATTCTCCCTGATGACGCCGGAGCAGCGGCTTGAGGACCGAGCGGATTCGCTCCATCGCATCTTCCACCGTCTCACCCTGGGGGGGGCAGATCGTGCGAGGGTCCTCGATCCACTGCCGGAAGACCCGGGTATTCCGGCGCTTGATCTCATCGATCTGCAAGCCCTGCCAGAGCCCCTGGTCCAGATTGTGTAGCTCGTCGATCCGGCGAGGCCGGATGCCCAGCACGCGCCCCACGCTCTCGGCGGTCCGGACGACGTTCTCGCCGGGGCCGCAGTACAAGGCCCCGAGGGCGGCACAATCCGGCGCCAGCGAAAGCTTCTCCACCAGGTGGGCAACCTCGGCGCGGCCCCGCTCGCTCAAGGGCAAATCCAGCACCCCTTGAACGCGGTTCTGTTCGTCGTAAGTGGTTGCACCAGGCCGGATCAAGACGACATGCGACATCGTGACGCGTCTACCCAACCCCTCAAAATATCCGCCCCCGCCTTGTTCAAGCCGCCGGGGCAAATCGCCCGCGATCGAGCAAAATGATCGCAAGCCGTTTTAGAAGCCTGAATTATAGATCGGAACCACCCCCCGGTCAACGTGACCTCAACATTTGGGACATGCCGTCGAGATTGTTCCCTGGCTTTTACAGATGTGACGCCTTGCATTCGATCGGACGCTCGGTCGGAAGATCCTGACCTTCGAACGGAGGCCGTCACCTCGAACATGATCGTCGTTCAACCCGTCTGGCCGTCCCCCTCATTGCGGCGGGATTTGGTGCGGAACGTCTGAATCGAGGGTCGATGTCGACAAGGATCAACGAAATTCGGCGTAACCAGGCATCTTCAGATGCCATTAATTGATAAAGATCTTTTTTTACATCATCGAATTGAATCC
>CALKTZ010000555.1 GCA_937997355.1 uncultured Planctomycetales bacterium
CATCCTGGGGGCCGTCGCGGCGCTCCTGATCCTGGTCGGCAAGCTGCCGGGAGGCTGGCCGAGCCTGTTCGAAGCCGCCGACGCGGCGGGCAAGTTCCGGCTCTTCAACTTCTCGACCGATCTCACCGTTCCTTATACCTTCTGGGCCGGATTGGTGGGGGGGATGGTGCTGAACACCGCGACCCATGGCGCCGACCAGATGATGGTCCAGCGTTATCTGGCGGCCCGGTCGCAGCGCCAGGCGGCGGGGGCCTTGGTCGCCAGCGGATTCGTGGTCCTCGCCCAGTTCTCCCTCTTCCTGCTGATCGGGGTGAGCCTCTGGGTCTTCTATCAGTCGCCGATCGCCCCCGGGCCGGGGCTCGGCCCCTCGACGCGGTCGGACGAGGTCTTCAGCCACTTCATCGCCACCGAGCTGCCGCACGGCCTGGTCGGGCTCCTGGTCGCGGCGGTCTTCTCTTCGGCGATGGGGACGCTCGCCGGCTCGCTCAACGCCTCGGCATCGACGATCGTCAACGACCTGATCCGCCCGGCGACGGGCTGGAGCGACGAGCGGCGGCTGCTCCAGGTCTCTCGCGCCATGACCGTCTTCTGGGGATGCGTGCTCGCGGCCGTGGCCTTCGGGGCGCGGGGGCTCCAGGAGAATGTGGTCAACAGCGCCCTGGCGATCGCGTCGTTCGTCTCGGGTATCCTGCTCGGCCTGTTCCTGCTGGGGATCTTGACCCGGCGCGTCGGCCAGTCGTCGGCGCTGGTAGGGATGCTGGGAGGGCTGGCGGCGGTGAGCTACGCCCGGTTCGGCACTCCCCTGGCCTGGCCCTGGCTGGCGCTGGTCGGATCGTCGACCGTCTTCCTGGTCGGCCTGCTGGCCAGCCTGATCCTCCCCGAGCCCGGCCCTTCTCGCGAAACCTCCTGAGGGATTCCCATGGACATTTCCGCAATTGACCACCTTGCGACCGAGGCGCGGAACCCGGGCTCCGAGGGGCTCGACACCCTCAGCCCGGTCGAGATCGCCCGCCTGATGAACGCGGAAGACGGGGTCGTCGTCGAGGCGGTGGGATCGGAGGTCGAGGCGATCGGCAAGGCCATCGAGTGGGGGGCCGACCGGATCGGCCGAGGGGGGCGGCTGATCTACATCGGGGCCGGCACTTCGGGGCGGCTCGGCGTGCTGGATGCCTCCGAATGCCCGCCGACCTTCGGCGTCTCCCCGGAACGGGTGGTCGGGCTGATCGCCGGGGGGCCGTCCGCCTTGACGAACTCGATCGAAGGGGCCGAGGACGACGCCGGCCAGGGGGCCGCCGAGATGGCCGCGCTGGGGGTAAACGCCGACGACCTGGTGGTGGGGATCGCCTCGTCCGGACGGACCCCTTATGTGCTGGGGGCGATCGAGGAGGCGAAGCGGCGAGGGGCGGCGACGGTCGGCATCGCCTGCAACCGGCCGAGCCTGCTCGGCGAGGCGGCCGACCTGGAAATCGCGGTCGTCGTCGGCCCGGAGGTCCTCACCGGGTCGACCCGGCTCAAGGCGGGGACGGCCACCAAGATGGTCCTGAACATGATCTCGACCGGCGCGATGGTGCGGATCGGCAAGACCCTCGGCAACCGGATGGTCGACCTCCTGCCCATGAATGAGAAGCTGCGGGCCCGGAGCCGCCGGATTCTCCGCGAGGTCGCCGGCATCGACGACCGACAGGCCGGGGAGATCCTGGAGCGTTGCGGGGGACGCCTGAAGCTCGGGCTGGTCGTCGCGCTGGCCGGGGTCGAGCCCGAGGTTGCCCAGGCCCTTCTGGACCGGAACGGCGGGCGGATTCGCGAGGCCCTGGCGGCGCTGGCCTCGGGGAAACCGGCATGAGCCCCCCTGCTCCGGCGGCGGAATCGGGCTCGACGCGGCACCTCCTCCTGGGGGTGGACGGCGGGGGCACTTCCACCGACGCCTGGCTGGCCGAGTCGGCCACCCTCATCCTCGGCCGGGGCCGATCGGGGCCGGCGAACGCCAAGGCGGTCGGGCTGGAGGCCGCGCGCCGGGCGATCGCCGAGGCCATCGACAGGGCCTTTCGGGATGCCGGGATCGAGCCCCGGCCGGTCGAGGCCGCCTGCCTGGGGATCGCCGGGTTCGGCCGGCCGGACGATCGGGAAGTCCTCGTGCGATGGTCGGGCGAGGCGGGTTGGTGCCGCCGCTTGATCCTGGCGACCGACGGCGACCTCGTGGTCGCGGCGGGGACTCCCGAGGGATGGGGGGTGGGCCTGATCTCGGGGACGGGATCGATCGCCGTGGCCCGCGCGCCAGACGGCCGGACGTCGAGGGCCGGCGGCTGGGGGTTCCTCATGGGAGACGAGGGGAGCGCCTACGCGGTGGCGGTCGAGGCCCTGAAGTGGGTCGCCCGCCGGGCCGACGGCCGACTCCCCTCCCCTCCCCCCGGTCCGGACGGGCAGGATCCGCTCACCAGGGCTCTCTGTCGGGCGCTCGGGGTCGACCAGCCCAGCCGGATCATCGCCAGGATTCACGCCCCGGATTTCGACCGCACCCGGATCGCGGCCCTGGCCCCCGCCGTGCTGGAGGCCGCCGAGGAAGATCCGGCGGTCTCGGCCGGCCTGATCAGGTCGGCGGGTGAGGATCTCGCCGGGATGGTGATGGCCGCCGCGCGGGCGCTCGACCTCGATCCGGCCCCCCTCCCCCTGGCGACGGCCGGGGGATTCCTGCTGGCCGCCGAGCCGATTCACGAGGCATTGGTCGAGGAGCTCGCCGCCCACGGCTACAACGCCCGGGTCTCGAAGGTCGCCGAGCCGGTCCGGGGGGCCGTCGTCCTGGCCGAGCGAGCCCTTTCGGCTTGAATGCTCTCGGATCTTGAATTTTTTCGGCGACGTTCTTAGTTTTGGCATATCGTTTGCGATTTGGGAAGCTCCTGAACCCAGCAACTGAAACTCATGCCTTGGAGAGATGGATCGATGGCCGACCAATCGAACGGGAACGCTCCCCAGTCCCAGGTGACCCGTGAACAGCTCATCGGCCTGCTCAATGAGGATCTCTCGCGGGAGTACCAGGCGATCATCGCCTACGTGGTCTACTCGCAGACCCTCAAGGGGGCGGCCTACATGAAGATCGCCGACGAGTTGGAGCTGCATGCGAAGCAGGAGCTGGACCACGCGATCACGCTCGCCAAGCAGATCGATTACCTCGGCGGCCAGCCGACCGTGGTGCCCAAGCCCGTCAAGGAATCCAAGGACGCCAAGTCGATGCTCCGGTTCGACCTCGACAACGAGAATCAGACGGTCCGCAACTACCGAGAGCGAATCCGACAGTGCGAGGCCCTCGGGGAATACGCCATCTCCGAGCACCTCCGGGAAATCCTGGTCCAGGAGCAGGAACATCAGTCCGACCTGGCCGACGCCCTGGGCGAGGATGTGGTGGATGTCTCGAAGCCCGAGGAGATGGCCTGAACCCTCCTCCCCGGCGGCTTCGATCTTGAAACCCTCGGGCAGATTCGTATGTTATCTCGATATCGCGGTGATATGGTTGCTGGATAAGAATCTCATGATGCCGATCCGTACGCTTGTCCATCCGACCGATTTCTCCCCCTGCTCCGCCAGGGCATTCGAGCTGGCCTGCGAGCTTGCCCGAGACAGCGGGGCGCGCCTGGTGACCCTGCACGTGAAGCCCCCGGCGCCTCGCGACCCCGCCGCCGAGGAAGACCTCAGCAGCCTGGAAGACCCCGAATCCGAGACCTTCGTCGAGGATGTCGAGCTCGGCCACGATCTCCGGGCCTTCACCCGGTCGGACCCTTGCCTCCGAATTGAGAAACGGGTGGAGACCGGAGACCCCGCCTCCGAGATCCTCCGGGTCGCCGACGAGGTTTCGGCCGACCTGATCGTCATGGGGACTCACGGGACCGCCGAATCGAGCCGGGCCTTGCTGGGGAGCGTCGCCTGCCGGGTCCTGAACGGCGCCCATTGCGCCATCATCACCGTGGCCCTGCCCACCAATACCGGCCAATCGGCTGCCCCGTCGCCCGGCCGGCCGGCGGAGCTTTCCGCCGCCCCCCTCCCTCCCCGCGACCGATTGCCCGAGTGGGCCGAGCACCCGGCGGCGTAACGGCTGAAGGTTGGGGCTGTTCGGCGCGGGTCTCATGACCCCGCCGAAACCGCCGACCGAAGGTCTCCCATCCTCGGCTGGGTGGCCGGGGCAAAGCGTCAGCATGCCCCGGGATGGGAGTGTTTTGGGGCTGTTGGGCTCCGGGGCATGCTCGCCCTGCCG
>CALKTZ010000556.1 GCA_937997355.1 uncultured Planctomycetales bacterium
ACGGGACTGGCTCGCCGGTACTCCGCGCGTGCCTGTCCCATTTTTCGCGGGCCTGAGATGAGATGTGAGACTTTCGGGCCGGCCGATCGCTCAGACTCAGAGCCCTTCGACTTCCCAGCCCTTGCGGTATTGCTTGCGGACGAACGCGTTGGCCTCGGGGACGTTCGTCACCTTGAGGTTGGCGGCGTCCCATTCGAGGGTCGTCTTGTGGAACCGGGTCGAGAGGCAGCCGAGCAGCACCATCTCGGTGAGCGGCCCCGAATACTCGAAAGGAGCCGAGGTTTTGCCGTTCCCCCGGCAGGCTTCCACATACTGGAGATAATGGTCGTTCCCGCCGGGTTCGGGGAGCTTCACATGCTGGAACTTCTCGGCCGGGAGCAGCACGGGATTGCCGATATACGGCGAATACAACACCCCCTCCGTGCCGATATAGATCGACCCCTGACCTGCCAGCGGGAGCGCGCCGATGAGCGCCTTGATCTCGTCCGAGGGGCGGAGCGATCCGTTGTACCAGTGGAGCGCGAGTTCCTCGGTGGTGTGCGGGGTGCCTGGGAACACGTAGCGCACCCGGTTGTCGAGCCCCCAGCTATCGGCGTTGGGGATGTCGCCATCGGACCGGACCGACTTCGGCATGGTGAGCGCCAGCGCCCCATAGACCGGGTCGAGGATGTGGCAACCCATGTCGCCGAAGGTGCCGGTGCCGAAATCGAGCCGCTTGCGCCACTCGCCCGGATGATAGTAGCCCGCGATGAACGGCCGCTCCGCGGCCACGCCGAGCCAGCCGTCCCAGTTCAGCTTCGCCGGGATCGGGTCTTGCCGGGTGGGGCGCGGGTTGCGGTCCCCCCAGTCCTTGCCGCTCCAGCTATGGACCTCTTTCACCTTGCCGATCGCCCCCGACTGGATCGTCGCGACGACCGTCCGATGCACCACGTGCGAATGGATCTGGATGCCCATCTGGCTGACGACCTTCTTCTCGCGGGCCACCTCGGTGAGCCGCCGGGCCTCGTAGATCGTCTGCGTGAGGGGCTTCTGGGTGTACACATTGAGCCCGCGCTGGAGCGCGCTCATGGTGATCGGGGCGTGCATATGGTCGGGGGTGGAGATGTTGACCGAGTTGAGCCCCTTCTCCTTGTCGAGCAATTCCCGCCAGTCCTGGTAGACCTTCACGTCCGGGAACCGCTTCAACACCTCGGCCGTCTTCGAGAGATCGACGTCGGCCACGGCGACCAGCTTCAGGTTCTTGCTGGCGGTGAGGGACTGGATATCCCCCCAGGCCATGCTCGACGCGCCGAAGCTCGCGTGATAGACCGTCTCGCTCGGGGCGGCGGTGGCATGAGCACGGAAGGCGAACGGCGCGGCGAAGCTTGCGGCGGCCATCCGCTTCAACGCGGAACGACGACTCAGATGCGAGGCGGTCATGAGGGTGGGCTCCACACGGTGCGGGGAATATTCCGGCAGGGAACCCATTGTGCGGACGTCCGACGCAAAACACAACGCGCCGGGGTTCGCCATTGGCGAACTTGCGTATCTCGCGCCATTCTCACGGTTCCATGCTCGATCTTGGCGGCTCTATCTGATTCCGATATCGTGACGGCGTTGACCTAATATCCTGACCCAGAAGTCCATTGACTGAAAACCGGGTGCCACGGGTCTTCAGACCCGTGTCGCAGAGCGTTTTCCTCGCACGGGTCTGAAGACCCGTGGCACACACCAACTGTCCATGTATGAAGATTTCCGATTCAGGACATTAGCAGGAGCAGTGATGGCAGCCCCGAAGAAGATTTTGAAAAGTGGAAATTCGCCCGCCGCCCGGCCGAAGGGCGCAACGAAGGCAAGAACAGCGAAGATGCCTCGATCGAAATCGAAGCCGAGCCTGGGCTCCCGAATGATCGATGCGATCCGGAAGGTCGTGGAGGTGATGGATTCCGGCGAGCCGCTGGAGAAACATTTCCGGGTCCATACGCTCAAGACCGCGACCTTGAACATCCCCCCAACGCACCGCTACACGGCCGCCGAGATCAAGGCCGTGCGCGAGAAGTTGGAGGCCAGCCAGGCCTTGCTGGCGAAATTCCTGGGAGTTTCTACGCATACGGTCTCACTCTGGGAACAGGGCAAGCAAAACGCGCCACCGATCGCCTGCCGCTACCTGGACGACCTCCGGGATTTCCCGGAATTGTGGACCAGCCGCCTGACCGTGATCGACGCTCTCACTCCGTCATCCGGGCGCCGACGGTGATGAGGCCGTTGAAGCGGTCGACCGATTCGCCGGCCGTCCAGGCGATCCCGCGCAGGACCAAAAGCCGGAACAAGGGGTCGTCGAACGTCCACGAGTAGTGGCCCGGGATGCTGACGAACACCCGCCCCTTGCCCGGCGCGGCTTCCCTGGCCCAGAAGAGGGGCCGGGGCTCCCCTTCCTCGACGCCGGTGCCGATCGCGTCGATCGACTCGGGCTTGCCGCGCAGCTTCCAGTAGCTCTCGTCGACCAGCCGCAGGGTCCCGAAATTCCGCGCGATCGGGTGCTTCGACTTCGAGAAGTCGACCGCGAGCGGGCCGTGGCGGAATTTGATCTTCCCCCCCTGCGACGCCAGGCCGATCCGCTCCGCCAGAGACTCGACATCCTCGTGCCCGTTGACCGCGTAATGGATCAACACCAGGCCCCCCCCACGCGCCAGGAAGCGGTCGAGCTCGGGTCCCCTGGCAGCCGTCCAGCGCGGGTTGCTGGAATAGAGAACGAT
>CALKTZ010000557.1 GCA_937997355.1 uncultured Planctomycetales bacterium
ATCAGATCGACGTCGGACTGGTCGATGATCAGGTGCGCCTCGAGCTGCTTGGGATCGCCGATCTCGCAGAACGGCTTGCCGGGCTTGATCCACTGGCCGACCGTCTCGTGATGCGGGACGCCGATGGCCATGCCGTCCCTCGGCGCGATCAGGGTCAGCTTGCCGATCTGCTCCTGGAGCTTGTGAATCCTCGGCTCGACCTTCTCGGCGCTCTCCTCCAGCTGGCGGGCCTGCCGCCGGTGATCGAGCTCGGGGCTCAACTGATACCAGAGGGCCTTCTTGAAATTGACGAGTTGCTCCTGGTTGAGCTGGGATTGCTCCTTCATCTTCTCCGGGTTGGAGAGCTCCGCCAGGACGGTATCCTTCTTGACGTATTCGCCATCTCGGACGTGGAGCTTGGTCAGGCGTCCCTCGACCTCGGCATAAATCTCGGCGGGCTTGGCGGGAGCCAGGACGAGGGTCCCCTGGATCCGGTAGGGGGTGGGGATCAGCAAGATCCCGGCCACGACCACGATCGCCGCCAGGGCGAAGCCGGCCGCTCGTGCTTTCTTCACTTTGCGCAACCTCCCAGGCGTGCGAACGAATTTGACGATCTGAAACACGGGCATGAAGACCAGCGGGACGAGAGCCCCCAGGGCCAGCATGTAGCTGAGCGTTTCAAGCTTGTAAGGCTTGAGGACTTGAGTCAGGAAGAAGATGATGCTGAACGTGACCACCCAGCGATACAGGTAGCTCGCGATCGAGTATGTCACGAAGAGGGTCCGCCGCGAGCGCGGCAGGTAGCTCTGCACCGGGACTTCCAGCCCCAGGACCTTCTCCTGCATCAGATAGGCGAAGAACTGGGTGCTCTTGATCCGCAGGTTGGGGATTTCGAGCCAGTCTGCCAGGACATAGTAGCCGTCGTAGCGGAGCAGCGGATTCGCGTTGAACAGGATCGTATTGACCGAGCAGATGAACATCGTGGCCATCGCCAGGCTGTTCAGCAGCCCCTGCTCGGAATAGAACCACACGAAGGTCGCGAGGCTGGCGAGGAAGCACTCGACATAGATCCCCGCCGCAGAGATCCAGATTCGCTTCCATTTGTTGGGCAGCAGCCAGCTGTCGGTCACGTCGCAATAGAGCGCCGGCGTGAGGACCAGGATCAGGAGCCCCATCTCATGGACCTCGCCGCCGAAGTGCTTGGCGGTCAGGCCGTGGCCGAACTCATGGATGACCTTCACGACCCCCAGACAACACCAGAAGGAGAGGATCGTCCACCAATTGAAGAAGCTCTGAAACTCGGGGAGCTTCGAGTAGAAATCCTGCCACTGGCTGAGCACCAAGGTGATGGCGGCGAGCATCAACGCCAGGCTGCCCGTGACGAAGTAAGGGGTGAAGAGCCAGCGGAAATAGGGATACATCCACGTCAGCAACCGCTCGGGGTCGATGACGGGGATCTTGATGAACATGATGTTCGCCAGGAAGCTCCAGATCCGCCGCCAGCGATTCTTGCGTCGGCGGCGAATCAGGACCTTGGCCTGATCGGGGGTGTCGAGGTGGATGATCCCCGCCTCGTGGAGCTGGGCGACGAATCGCGCCAGGTCCTCGATGGAGATCGTCTGCGGGCGATACTTCCGCTCGAACGCCTTCTTGACGTCCTGGAGCGTCTGCTTGCCGTCGAATTGTTCGAGGAGGAAATACTCCTCGATCTTGAATCGGAAGTATTTGAGCGCGAAGGGGTCCTTGATGACGTAGTGAGTCATCCCCTCGTAGAACTGAGGCTGGACCACCAGGTCGGGCCGGAGCCGAGGCTGCAAGTGCTCGGCGGCCTGTCCGGCGGGGAGCGACGGGGCCATGGTGGGGGCGGAACTCATCGGTCGTCAACCCTCGGCTGGCTGGGGCTATCGATCTCAATCAAACCTTGTCGTGCGGGCGACTCTCTGTGCGCTCCCGGTACGAGCAGGCGGCTCGCCTGCGCCACTTTACGGCCGGATCGGGTGCGGTCCTCGTTGCGGATTCGCGATGCTCAACGGATGTTGCCGCCCGGCTCGGCCGCGACCATGTCGTTGCCCAGAAAGATCTTCATCTGGACCCGCAATCCCGGACGAAGCTCGAGGGTCGGGTTTTCGAATTCCGCGCGGATCCGCACCTCCTCGCCGACCTCGGCCTGAATCTGAGGATCGACGAACGTGACCTTGCCGCGGAATCGCTTCTTCTCGACCGGGAGTTGATCCTCCCCGGCGGTGCTGAGCCTCGGCTGGATCTCGACGACCTGGCCTTCCTTCACCCGGTAGGCGTACTTGAGCGGCACATAGGCGGAGACCCCGAGCTTGGAGAGATTGGCAAGCTCCACGACGGCTTCATTGGCCCGTACGCTCTCCTGGGGATTCTTCATCCTCTTGACGATGATGCCGTCGAAGGGGGCGCGAATCGTGTGCTCGCTCAAGAGTTGCTTGGCCAGGTTCAGTTCCGCCACGTTGACGGCCCGCTGCTCCTCGGCCTCGCGGAGCGAGGCGGCGGCGAACTTGAACTCGGCCTCGTCCTTCGCCATGTCCTCTTCGGAGACCGCCCCTCGGATTCGCTGGTTGAGCCGCTCGTTGCGGGCCACCTTCGAGGCGGCGACCTCCCGCTGGGCCTGGGCCTTCTCGACCGGCCCCTTGTTCTCCGCCAGCAGCTTGTTCTTGGTAACAGTCAGCTCGGCAACCTCCTTGTAGAGCGTGCCGATGGGGCTCCCCTTCTTGACCGGCATGCCGATCTGGAGCTCGATCCGATCGATGACCCCTTCGCGGAGCGCGGCGACCTCGGACTTCTCGAGCCAGATGACGGTGCCCAGCTCGCTCAGGACGAGCGTCTGAGCATTGTCGTCAACCTTGGCGGTGCGGCTCGATCCGCCGCTCTGGGCCGAAGAAATCGCCGAGACCATCAACAGGCCGACGGGGACGGCGAAGGCGACGGACAGTTTCTTGACGAACGGACGCATGATTCACTAGCCCTCAAGAAGTCGGAACGGGATCAAGCAAGGGGAGGAAGGGTGGGGTTCGCTCATCTCAGGAACGGCCAGCGGAACATGACCGATTCGTAGAAGACCTGGACGACATCGCGGAGCAGCACGTAGGCGAGTTTCGCCTCACCGCAGTCGATCCGCGCCCGGACCTCGGAGCCGGTCCGGAACTTCTTGTTCCTCGACAGGTAATCGTCGCGGACCGCGTCGTCGAAGCCGACCGTCACCTTGACCACATGCCGGGTCTCGAGGAGCTCGGCCTTGGAGGCAATTCGCCGGACATATCCCTTGTAACGATGCTCGGGGTCGGTCATCGTCACGAAGTAGGCGGAAAGCGGGGTGCCCGGCTTCTTGGTCCCGGCCGCGATCTCCGCGTTGAGCTTGCTCTGGGCGGCCAGGATCGGCCCCATGTCGTCGTCGGGGACCTCGACCTCGAGCGCCCATTCCCCTTCGGTCGAACCGATCGCCAGCAGCTCGTGGCCGATCTCGACCGGCCGGCCCATCAGGTTCTTCCGAACTTCCCAGGTGGTGATCTCCCCCGAGACCGGGGCCCGGATCGTCATCGATTCGATCTGTTCCTGGACAATCTGGATCTGCTCCTCGGCGCTGGCCTTGGTGGCCTTGGCCTCGGCGATCTGGACCTTCACCTGGAAGTTGTAGTCCTGCTCGGATTGCTTCTGGAACGATCGATCGTCCTGCACCTTCAGCACGTTCAGGGTGGATTCGGCCTTCGCCTTCTCTCCGAGCAGCTTGGTGAGCTCCTTGTCGAGCTCCTTGCTATCGAGCCGGGCGATCACATCCCCCTTCTTGACGAATTCGCCGTGCTCGTGGGGGACCTCGATGACGGTGCCGCCGATCGGGGCATAGACGTTCTGCCGTTCGTCGGGGAGGAGCGAGCCCTTGCCTTCGATGGTGAGGGTCCAGGGGACGAACGCGAGGATGGCGATCACCAGCAGGATGGCCGCGAAGACCGCGCCGATCTTCGCCAGCGTGCGCCCCCGCAGCATTCGCCACGGAGACCCCATCAGCTTGAAGAGGGGCTTGAGGAAGATCTTATGATGCTCTTGCGAGTTCCAGAGGGCCGTGGCGGCGTGCCGCGTGACCACCTCGCAACGGGCGTGCATGTCGGTGGGGGCCAGTTCGTCGCCGATCTGTTCGGCGATCAGGCAGCCGAAGGGGACCTTCTCCTTGGGCTGCTCCTTGGGGTCGTTGGTCGGCCCCTGGTCGGGCTTATGGAGCAGGGCGATGACCACGACCTTAGAGCCCGACTCGTCGACGTAGAGCTCCAGCGCGTCGCGGATATCGGGGGCGAAGCCCTCGGTGTTGCCGGTGTAGACGAGATCCTCGCCCGACCGGATCACCGCCTTGCAAAGGCGGGTCAGCTCGCGTACGAGATTGGAACGCTGCTCGACGACTTCCTGGCCGCTGACGGCCTCGACCATCGTCCGGCCGCCGATCTTGAGGGCCACGGTCAACCGGTCGCAGCCCACGAGCCGCTTGCCGTCGTTGACGACCGCGTAGGCGGTCTCCTTGAGATCGAGCGAGGCGTGAATCTGATGCGAGTAGGTTTCGAGCTGATTCCAGAGCCGCTGCTGCGACATCACCTGCCGCATCTGGCGGTTCTTGAGGAATGTCCCGGCCAGGTCGCAGAGATCGCTCACGAACCGGAGCGTGCTCTTCTGGGTGGCCGCCCGCCGCGTGGGGTCCATCAGGATCTCGAGCAGGCCGACGACTTGCTTGTCCACCACGAGCGGGGCGATAATCAGCGTGTATTGGGTAGGATTGGCGGCCTGGGGCATCCCCTCGATGGCCGCGCCGGGGGGGATGATTTGCGGCTGCTGGGCCTGGATCATGCAGCCGAGGAGGGCGTCGTGCGGCGCCGTCTTCACCCGGCCGTCCATCAAGCCGGTCAAGCGGAATTCCACCTGGTATTGCAGGCGGAGCCCGCCACGGCCGTCGAGCAGCCAGAAGGCCCCCCCCGAGGCGGCCACGGCCGCCACCGCGCGATTCAAGAACTCGACGTAGAACTCATTCGGCTGGATGTCCGATTCCGCGAGATCGGCAATCTCGGCCACCAGCTTGCGAATCTGGTTCTTGGTCTGTTCGAGGAGACCTGGATCAATGGTTTCTTCCGGCATGGTGATTCCAGTGCTGGTTGACTGGGTCCGACCACGTCGAGCCGTGGCTTGACTGGGGCGAACGATGTTGTGGCGGGCGAACACCTACCGTGACCTTACGCCGCCCGGCTTCCCGAGGAGAACACCGCGGCGAATGGTCCACATATCCCAACGGGACAAGCACGAGAAACATCTTCCCGAGGTTTTCCCCGCCGTTTTCCCAATCCACCAAAAAAGTTCCCGGTCGAACCGACGAGGGCTTCGGCTTGACGCAACCGTCGTCAGGCATAACGATGGGGACCGAATTCCGGAGGCAGCCCGGCGAGAGCCGCCGGGCTTCCCATTCATTCGACCCAAGGCATTGCCTGAATGACTCTTGAATCCAACCGCAGAGTACTCGTCACGGGCGCGACGGGGCTCCTGGGAAGCCACCTGGCCGAGCAACTCCGAATCCGAGGCTACCCCGTCCGGGCCCTGGTCCGGCCCTCGAGCCGCACCGATTTTCTCCAATCCCTCGGGGTCGAGTTGGTTCAGGGAGACCTCACCGATCCCCAAGCCTGCGCGCAGGCCGTCGATGGGGTGGATTTCGTTTTCCACAGCGCAGCCAAGGTCGGCGATTGGGGGAAATGGGCTGAATTCCAGGTCGGCTGTATCGACGCCACCCGAACCCTGGCGACGGCCTCCGCCCGCGCCGGCGTTTCCCGCTTCGTCCACATCAGCTCGACGAGCGCTTACGGGCATCCCCACGACCAGGAAACGCCGATCGACGAGACGGCGGCGCTCGGCCAGAATGTCTGGGTTTATGATCCCTACACGCGAAGTAAGGTTGAATGCGAGCAACTTCTCTGGGAGTTGGTCGATACCGAGCGGCTTTCGCTCTCGGTCATTCGCCCGAGCTGGCTCTTCGGCGAGCGCGATCGAACCACCATCCCGCGCCTGCTCCGGGAGTTTCGCGCCGGCCGCGTCCTGATCGTCGGCCCCGGCGACAACCCGCTGAGCGCGGTTTACGCGGGGACTGTTGCCGATGCCGCCATCCTGGCGGCGAACGACCCGAATTCGCGCGGCGAGGCTTACAACATCACGAGTCATGGGCCGATCACGCAGCGAGAGTTCCTCGACATGATCGCCGATGCCGCCGGCACCCCTCGGGCAAGGCGGCACATCCCCTACAAGCTCGCCTATTTCGGCGGCATGCTCTA
>CALKTZ010000558.1 GCA_937997355.1 uncultured Planctomycetales bacterium
CACCGCACGATGCACGCCAACCATGCCGAGTTGATCCGTGCCCCGATCCTCTTCCGAGATCCCGGGCCGGTCGCCTGCATGCCGGACGTCCTGAGATGGCTTCGCAAGGATCTGCCGGTGCGGTAGCCTCGAAGCCCGCTCCGCGGAGTAAACGGTTGCTCCCCCTTCCGTATTCCAATGCCGGACAATCCATTCAAGGCCGCCCCATTCGCCATCGCCAGATCCTCGGGTCCTCGAATACTCCGTGGGGCTTGGGATTTCGTTCGGGTTGGGATACTCTGGTGCGACACCAGGGTTTGAGGTGATGACAGGACCTATCCGGATCCGCGAACCGTCAAGGAAGCCGCCCATGGCACAATCCGTTTCGACCGCGCCAGCCACCACCGATGCCGCCTTATCCCGTCACCCCATCGGCCTCGCCATTCTCTTCTTGACGGAGATGTGGGAACGCTTCGGCTTCTACACCATGCTCGCCACCTTCACGCTGTACGTGATGGACACGAAGCAAGACGGGCTCGGCTGGCAGGACGCGAGCGGAATCTATTCCTGGTACATGATGTTTGTGTACGCGAGTCCGCTGATCGGAGGGTTACTCGCCGACCGCAAGCTCGGCTACCGCCTCTCGATCATCCTGGGGGCGATCTTCTTCATCGCGGGATACGGGCTGCTCACGGTTCGAAGCGAGCCGATACTTTACCTGGCGCTGACGCTCCTGGTGATCGGCAACGGATTCTTCAAGCCGAATATCTCCACCTTGGTCGGGAACCTCTATCCCCCCGGTAGTCCGCTGCGAGACTCGGCATACAACATCTTCTACATGGGGATCAATGTCGGTGCGTTCCTCGCCCCGCTGGTCGCCGAGGTGCTTCGGGCGCGTTATGGCTTCCGCGCGGCCTTCGGGGCATCGGCGGTCGGGATGTCCCTGGGTCTCGTCTTCTTCCTCCTGTTCCAGCGTTACATCGTCGCGGCGGATCATGCCCGAGATGAACCGGAGGTGGACCCGTTGGCTCCGCCCCGGAGCAAGTCCGCGTTGGATCTGGTCCCGAACTGGAAACGCGTCGGGGCGCTCCTGGTGATTTTCACCATCGTGATCGTGTTCTGGATGAGCTTCCATCAGAACGGCCTCACGATGGTCGAGTGGGCCGACAAGAGCACCGACTGGAAGAGTTCGCAGGTCACCTCGATCCTGATCAAGATTTTCACGCTCGGCCTGGTGGACGGCTCGAACGTCTCCGGAGTGATCTCGAACGCGATCAATCCGTTCTGGATCATCGTCCTCTCGCTGCCGCTGGTTCGATTCTGGGGATGGATGAACAGCAAGGGGCTGGAGCCGTCGACCCCGGCCAAGATGGCGATCGGGATGATGCTCACATGCGTTGCCTTCCTGATCCTGGCGGCGGCCGGGAAGGCGGGGGGCGATGAAGGACTGGTTTCTCCCTGGTGGTTGATCGCCTCATACGCGGTGATCTCCCTGGCCGAGCTGATGCTCAGCCCGATGGGCCTGTCGCTGGTCTCGAAGGTTGCGCCCCCTCACATGAAGGGACTCATGATGGGGGGATGGTTCGTCGCCACGGCGATCGGCAACAAGCTCACCATGATCGGCAGCCTCTACAATAAATGGCCCCATTCCTCGTTCTGGCTGCTCCTGGCGATCCTCTCGTTCATCATGGGGCTGGTCCTCTTCATCCTCCTCAAGCCGCTCAAGCGTGCCATGCCCGGGGTCTGATCGCGGCGAGGAGTTTTCTGATTCTCGATTCCCCTGGAATGGGTTATTCCTCATGAAATTGGCACTCGGATTCATGGCGATCCTCACCGTGACGACTCCACTGATGGCCGCGGGCCGCCCCCTGACGATCGACGATCTTCTCGCGGTCCGAGGAGTCGCCGACCCCCAGATTTCGCCCGATGGGTCGTCGGTGGTCTGCGTCGTTTCCGAACTGGACCGCGCCACCGACAAGACCAATAGCAGTCTCTGGCTGCTTTCAACCGGCGGCGGCGAGCCGAAACGGCTCACCACGACTCCCGGAGTCAACAATCAGCCGCGATGGAGTCCCGACGGGAAGTCCATCGCGTTCGTCTCGTCGAGAAGCGGGACCTCGCAAATCTGGCTCTTGCCCCTCGACGGCGGCGAGCCGAGCCAGTTGACCAAGCTGCCGATCGATGTCAACGGCCCGGTCTGGTCTCCCAAGGGAGATCGGATCGCCTTCGCCGCCGAGGTCGTTCCCGGCAAGACCCCGGAAGAGACCGCCGAGTTCGACAAGCAGAAGGAAGCCGCCAAGAGCAAGGTCCGGATCTTCGACAGCCTGATGATCCGGCACTGGAGCAGTTGGGACGAAGGGAAGCGAAGCCATATCTTCGTCGTCGACGTGAAGACGGGGAAATCGCACGACCTCTGCCCATCGCTCAAGGTCAATGCGCCTCCCGCCCCCTTCGGAGGGTCCTCCGACTATGCCTGGTCGGCGGACGGGAAAACCGTCGCCTTCACGGCCGAGCCGTTGAAGGACTTCGCCTGGTCCACGAATACGGACATCTGGTCGGTTCCCGCCGAGGGGGGGGAATTGACGAACCTGATCGCCGGCAATCCCGCCGCCGATGCCCAGCCAGCCTATTCGCCGGACGGCAAATGGCTCGCGTATCTCAGCCAGGCCCGCCCCGGCTTCGAATCGGACCTCTGGGTCCTGCGGGCGAAATCGCTGGAGAGCGGCGAAACATTCGACATCAGTTCCCACCTGGACCGGCCCGTGCAATCGTTCGCCTGGAAAGGCTCGTCGCAGATCCTGGCCGGGATCGACGACGAAGGGACGGTGTCGCTGGTTTCACTCCCCGTCCCTGGCGGGGCGAAAGCCGCCGTCGATCGCATTGCGAAGGGGGGTACGAACAACTCGGCCAGCGTATCGGAAGCCGGAACCAAGATCGCGTTCCTCCACAACTCCTCGAATCAGCCGAGCGAGGTTTACTTCCTGGACGGGCAAGGTGAGCCCAGGGCACTCTCGTCATTCAACGCGGCCTTGATCCGGCCGATCGATCTGCCCAGCGCCGAGGCCTTTTCTTTCGAAGGTGCCGACGGCGACAAGGTTCATGGCTGGTTGCTGAAGCCCCCAAGCTTCGACACGAACAAGAAGTACCCCGTCGTATTCTTGATTCATGGCGGCCCTCAAGGGGCCTGGCACGACGACTGGCATGGCCGATGGAACTTGCAGATGTTCTCGTCGCCGGGCTATGCGGTGGTCGCGATCAACCCGCGAGGCTCGACGGGCTATGGTCAGAAGTTCACAGACCAGATCAGCCAGGACTGGACCGGCCGGGTGTATGAGGACCTCATGAAGGGTCTGGATCATGCTCTCAAGGCCTACCCATACCTGGATGGGAACCGGATCGCGGCGGCCGGGGGCTCTTACGGCGGATTCATGGTGAACTGGATCGCCGGCCATTCAACCCGATTCGCCGCCCTGATCAGTCATGCCGGCGTCTTCGACCTGACGAGCAAGTATGGGACAACCGAGGAGCTTTGGTTCCCCGAATGGGAATTCGGCGGCCCCCCCTGGAAGAATTCCAGGCAGTACACCGACAACTCGCCGAGCGCCTTCGTCGCCCAGTTCAAGACGCCCACTCTCGTGATCCACGGCGCACTCGATTTCCGCGTCCCGGACGCCCAGGGGCTCGGCATGTTTACCTCGCTCCAGCGGCAAGGAGTTCCCAGCCGTTATGTCTGGTTCCCGGATGAAGGGCACTGGATCAGCAAGCCCCAGAACCGGATCGTCTGGTGGCGCGAGATTCACAGTTGGCTTCAGAAGTATCTGACTTCTGAAAAGCCCGCTCCCGCCGGGGATTCCGGATGATCGACGGGCTTATTGCCTCGCTCCGCTTGCCGATGCAGGCCGATCAGGGTTTCTTCGCCGCATCCGCAGCCGGTTTTGACTTCAGGTCATCGAGGAGGACCACGACGGCCTCTTCGATGGCCTCGGCCTCTCCTTCCTGGGCCCCCACCGACATGAAGCGGACCTTGCCGGTGCCGTCGAGCAGGAGCGTCGTGGGATAGCCGCTGAAATTAGGGACACGCGCCTGGGTTTCATCGTTTCCCATCACGCAAAGATAGGGGATGTGGAAATCCGCGACGAAACGCTTCACCAACGGCTTGGCTTCATCTTGAGGGACCTGTTCATAGGCGATCCCCACGATGGCGAGTCCCTTGTCCGCGTACTTGCGGTGCAGATCGATCAGGCCCGGGATCGCCCCTCGACATGGGCCGCACCAGGTCCCCCAGAAGTCGACCAGGACGATCTTCCCCTTCAGTTCGGCGGAAGAATATTCCTTCCCATCCGGATCCTTCAGGCGGAACTCGAAGGGGAAATCGACGTAACGATCGAGTCGATTCTTGGCATTGACCCGCGCGTTCTTCAGGAATTCGGCCTGAATCTCCTTCAGCAATTTTTGATAGCGAGGATCGCTGCGAACCTTCTTGAGCCCCGGAGGACCCTCCATCAGTCCCCAATCATTGAAACCCTCGGCCACGGCCTCCTTGAGTACTTCCAGGCTCTTGTCGACCTCTCCCGCATCCCCCAGGATGACGGCCTCGTTGAACAGCGTGATGCCGTAAATCTTGGATTCGCGCGGCTGAAGCGGTTTGTAGGTCTTCTTGAGCGTGCGCACGAGATCGGCGTTTCGGCCGATTTCGGCGATCCGATCCTGTTCGCTCAGGCCCGCCAGGAGTTGGGTCCCGACCGACGCCCTCCCCGAAAGGGCTTGCCGATTCTGTGGTTCCGCCCCCAGGACCTGGTCGAAGGCCTTGGCCGCTTCAAGGAACGCACCTTTTTCGGCAAGCGTCCCCCCCGCTTTATTCAATTTATCGAGGTCTTCGAATGAGAATTGTTCGGGAGGAATTTCGGGACGTTTCGAGTTGCTCTTCAGGTTCTCGGGCCCCGAGCTGGGGGCAGGAGTCGCGGGCTTCTCCGGAGTTGACTCCGCGCCAGCCACCTTGGTCACCGGGCGAACTTCATGGGCTCCGTCCGCTTCACCGGCCTTCTTCGTATAAAACGGGGAAACCCCTTCATCGGGCTTGAGGGGTTCCTCTTCACCGCATCCCGCAAGGATCAGGGCGGTCGAAGCGACCAGGAGTAACCGAGAAACGAGCTGGCGATTGCGAGGTCGAGCGCCCATCACGAGGACTAGCTCCGAAGCCGGCCGGAAAGGTGGTCAATCGACGCACCCCAGACGCGGAGACGACTTGATGAATAAATTCGGGAGGCGGCTCGACGATCCGGCCGAACGATTTGCTTGGCTCCGGGACCGATGAGTCCACCGTTCGACTATGCTCGGAAACAAGCCCGATGACAAGAGAGACGCCCATTCCCGTCCGGCAGCGTACCTTGCTTGAGTTCTGACGAGTTTCTATAGTTGCTATGTGCCGACCGACAAACCGACGTGTGCCAAGCTGAATGGATCGCCGGAGTTCCGGATCGGTCGAACGGGCAGGATCTGTCGATGACACATGTGGTGATTCTCGGTTCAACGGGCTCTATCGGACGGAGCGCGCTGAGCGTCCTGAACCACGACGGGGAAAAACGCTTTCGAGCTTGGGGCCTGAGCGCCCATTCGAGCTGCCGGAGCATCCTCGATCAGGCCAAGTCGCTCCGGCCGCGTTTCCTGACCATGACCGACCCCGGTGCCGCCTCGGAAGTCGTGGCCGAGGCGAGGGGTATGGGGGTCGAGGTCCTCTCGGGCCAGGACGGCATCGTCCGGATGGTCCAGGATGAGCGGACGGATCGGGTCCTGAACGCGATCGTGGGTGCCGCGGGCCTGAATGGGACCTGGGCGGCCCTCGAAGCCGGCAAGACCGTGGCCCTGGCGAACAAAGAAACGCTCGTTGTGGCCGGCCCTCTCATCATGGAGCTGGTCAATCGCGGCCGGGGATCACTCCTGCCGGTCGACAGCGAGCATTCGGCGATCTTCCAGGCGTTGCAGGCGGGGCGTCGCCACGAAGTACGCCGCGTCATCCTGACATCTTCGGGCGGCCCGTTCCGGGGGAAACGCCGGAGTGAGTTGGAGAAAGTCACGCCGGAAGACGCCCTGAGGCACCCGACCTGGCAAATGGGGCCGAAGATCACGGTCGATTCCGCGACCCTGATGAACAAGGCCCTGGAAGTGATCGAGGCACGGTGGCTCTTCGGCCTGGAGCCCGAGCAGATCGAGGTCGTCGTCCATCCGGAGAGTGTCATCCATTCCATGGTCGAATTTGTGGACGGGAGCGTGCTGGCCCAACTCTCGCCTCCGGACATGAGGCTTCCGGTTCAGTATGCCCTCACCTATCCGGACCGGCACGACGGCCCCAATCGCCGGCTCGATCTCTCGGAGCGGTTCGCCTGGCATTTCGAGCCCCCCGACCGCGAGACGTTCCCCTGCCTCGATCTCGGTTTCGAAGTCATGCGCCGAGGGGGCACCGCGGGGGCGGCCCTCAATGCCGCGAACGAAGTGGCCGTTTCTCGCTTTCTGAGCGGGGAGATCGGATTTCTCGATATTTCGCGGGCGTGTCGCGCCGCGCTCGATCTCCACGCGTTTGATCCTCGGCCCACGCTCGCCGACCTCTGGAAGGTGGATGCCAAGGCCCGGCAGGAGGTTGCACGTTGGGAAACCTGAGCACCGCCCTCTTACCTCTCCTGAACAGCGTCAAAGTCGCGCTCGGGTTGGGCTTCGTGATCTTCATCCATGAGCTCGGCCACTTCCTGCTGGCCAAGTGGAACGGGGTGAAGGTCGAGAAATTCTCGATCGGTTTCGGACCGACCCTTTTCGGCTTCCATCGAGGAGAGACCGAATATGTGCTGGCCGCGGTGCCGCTCGGCGGATTCGTGAAGATGCTCGGCGAGGCCCCCGAGGAGGAGGAGAGCCGGACCGCCGATCCTCGAGCGTTCCACAACAAGTCCGTCGGCGCCCGGATGCAGATCATCACGGCCGGCGTCGTGATGAACA
>CALKTZ010000559.1 GCA_937997355.1 uncultured Planctomycetales bacterium
CTGGAATTGCTCGGGCGGCATCCCATGGATGATGACGATGACGATGACGATGACGATGACGACGACGAGTGATCGAGAGGCGATCCTCATCAGTCCGCCGCGAGCTCGACCGCATGAACGTCAGGTTTGCGGCCTGGGCCGAGAAGTTTTCGAGGCTCCTGAAAGTCGGCCTCGGGGTGGATGGCCTGGGATTCTTTTGCAAGCGTTTCCGGATCGTGATCGCCGGCTGGTCCTGTAATTTTCGACGTGATGTGATGTGATCAAGCGGAAGGATTCCATGGCGCGACGCGAGATCGGCGAGCGCGACCGGGGATGGCTCGTCGGCGAGCTATCCGCCTGGGTCGCTCAAGGGGTGATCGGCGAGGAGCAGTCCGCCCGAATCCTCGATCTTTATCAGACCTCCGAGGAGATGGGCCGCCACCGGGCGGACCGCGGGATTCGCATCCTGAGCGCCCTGGCCGCCCTCCTGGTCGGCCTGGCCATGCTCCTCCTGGTCGGCTTCAACTGGGATGCCCTCCCCGATCCCATCAAGCTGGTCGCCATCTTCGCGACGATCGCTGCGACGCACGCGCTGGGCCTGGTCTTCCGCTACGGGCTGCGGCTCCCCGGGGCGTCGGAGATCGTCTTCTTCCTCGGCTGCCTGTTCTTCGGCGCGGGGATCTGGCTGGTCGCCCAGGTGTTCAATCTGAGCTCGAACAACTACGACGGCCTCTGGTGGTGGGCCATGGGCACCCTCCCCTTCGCCTTCCTGCTGGATGGCGCCTTGCTGCACGCGCTCCTGGTCGCGCTGCTGGGGATGTACCTGGGATTTTCGATCTTCGGCGGCCTCATGACCCGGATCTTCTACGGCCCCTCCTGGCGTATCCTGGGGAACGCGTATGCCAGCGTGCCGTTGATTGCCGTCGCCGGCCTGCTCTGGGCCTATCGCAAGAAATCGCCCCGCGTGGTCGGGCTTTATCTCCCGCTGATCGGCTGGTGGCTGGTGCTCCAGCCGTTCGCTTGGGGCCTTGAGGATAACCCCGTTTACCTGATCGGCCTGGTCGGCTGCCTGCTGCTGATCCTGGCGGAATGCCACCGCGAAGGGAGCCCGATGGCGATGCCCTACCGGTTCCTCGGCGCGATCCTGGTGGCCGGCGTGCTCGTCCCGCTGAGCGTCCCTTCGTTCCACCGAGGGGTGGAGCTCGCCCATTTCTCGACCCCCCTCATCGTGGCGATGACCGCCGTGCTGGTGGCTTCTGTCCTGGCGATCGTGATCTCCGCCGAGGCCCGCCGCCGTTCCTCGACTCCGGGCGAGTCGCGGTCCCTGGGGCGATTGCTGTTCGTCGACGATCGCCGCACGCTCCCCCCCGCGCTGCTGGCGGTCGCCACGGGGGCGGTGGCATTCTGGGAGATCCTGGTCCAGGAGCCGGTGATCCCCGTCATCCTGGCCAACGCGGCGATGCTCACGCTGGCGCTCTGGCTCATCATGCTGGGGCTTCGCCAGGATCGCGGTCGGCCGTTCATCGCGGGAGTTTTGTACTTCCTGCTCTGGGCCATCCTCCGCTACATCGACCTCTTCGGCGACACCGGCATGCTGGGGGCCGCCCTGCTCTTCTTCCTTTGCGGCGCGGCCCTCTTCGGCATGGCCCGCTTCTGGCAGCACCGTCAATCGAGGGCCTTCCGTCATGCCGACGCCTGAACCGAAATCGGGACTCGATGCCCCGCTCGGCGTCCATCCCGATCCGAATCCGTTCGCGGCACCGGCGCAACGCTCCCCGATCGACCGCATCGGCGGCCTGCTCAAGGCGCACGAACGCGGGCTCCTGGTGCTCGCGGCGATCGCGCAGCTCCTGTTCCTGGCGGCGATGGCGATCCCGGGGGCCAAGACCCTCATGACGGGGGAAACCATCCTGCTGCGCGTAGTGCCGGTCGACCCCCGCGACCTGTTCCGCGGCGACTACGTGATCCTCTCATACGACATCAGCCGGGTCCCGTCCGAGGGGATCGCCGGCATGCCGGCCCCCTCGCGATGGGCCGAGGATCAGGCCGACGAGTGGCGAGGGCGCACGATTTACGTCGCCCTGGAACCCGAGGAAGACGGGCGCCACTATCGCGGCGTTTCGGCGAGCGTCGAACCTCCGACTTCCGGGAAGTTCATCAAGGGCAAGCTCGAAAGCCCGTTCCGGATCGAATACGGGATCGAGTCGTATTACGTCCAGGAAGGGAGCGGCAAGGCTTACGAGGAGGCGATCCGCAGCCGTAAGCTTTCCGCCGCCATCGCCCTGGCCCCCGACGGCTCCTCCACCCTCCGCGAATTGATCATCGAGGACGACGGCAACGCACGATAGTCAGTGCGAATTGGGGTTGTCCACGGGAAATCCTTCGGCGATGGCCGCGTCGTTCAGTTCGTCATCGGCCGAAATGAAGATGAGCGAGGGAATCTGAGACCGGACTTCCAGTGCCGCCGCGAGTTGAACGGAGTCATACCCTCGCAGGGCATGTGCATCGGCGAGAAGGGCCGCCCGTCGCAACAGGGGAACGGTGATTTCCGCGATCCGGTAATCCTGGGCGAAATCCTGGAGGAATAGCCCCAGGGCGGTTCTCGCTTGTGTCGTGCTGAAGCCGGGCCGGCCGCGTCGACGCGCAAAAGTGGCGGTTATTTCCACCTCCGCGATTCGTGCCAGGTAGACGAAATGACCGCTTGCGGGCGAAGTCAGAGTTCTGACCCAGGCGGTTCCCGTCTCCTGAAGGTAGCGCTTGACGACCGCACTGGTATCCAGGAAGTAAACGGCCATCTCAACGACGCTCGCGGACGATGGTTGCCGAGATCGGCTCACCCGGGATGGAGATCGGCGTGAATTGCTCCGTCGGCGTCGATGTTCGTCGCGACGGCTTGATTTCGCTGATGACGCCCGCGGCGAGCAACCGCCGTTGCGCTTCCTGGTCAGCGAATTCTTCCCCTCCGGGCAAAGGGGAGACCGGTTCGGCAGGCGAGGTAAGTTTGCGGTCCAGTTCACGCTTCAATTGTTGCATTTGCTCCGTCGAGAGTCCGTGAATCAGGGACAAAATCTGACCGAAATCTTCGGGCGCCATGGCTTTCTCCCGAGTCTCCCTCCCTGGTTGATTGACGGTGCCATCTTTCGATGCGGAGGGATGACGCTCCGATCCATTCTACAGCTTCCCGGCAAACAGGAAGAAAGTCCCAACATGGCATTTTTCTTGCGCCAGGCGTCGGGAGAAGCACTCACTCCGTATTCCACGTCCAGAATTTCGCGCCCAAAAGGATTCGTGATCGAAGGCGTTCTTCGTTTTCTCCCCCCTTGCTCCCCTCCAACAAATCACGCAGGTCGCGATGGCGCGCGCCATGATTTCACGGGTGCCGGCGCGGACCGATTCCCCTCTCTGAATCATGCCCATGCGGCCTGCTGGGAAGCTGGGATGGCTGCGCGATCGGGGATGAAAATCGAGCGTTTTACCGGCTGCGTCGCGTCTCGGGGGGCGTTGCGGGAGCAGTTGCAAGAATGTTGATTGAATTCAACGGGCACGACAAATAATTCCGGTCGGTCCGAATTTATAACCTAGGGTTGAGAGGAGTGTGGGACGAGGGATGGGGAGAACGGAAAGGCTCCCCGGGCGATCTCGGATGTTCCGCCGGTCGCCGCCCGCCCACTTCGTGACGAACTCGGGATTGCAAGATTCAACCGCACAATCTGTGTTTGGGAAGGACTACGATGCGTCAATTCATCACCTCGGCCCGGAATTTCATGGCGGACGACTCGGGGGCCACGATGGTCGAGTATGCCCTGATGGTCGCCCTGATCGCCGTGGCCTGCATCGCGGCCGTCACCGCCGTCGGCACCGCCCTGACC
>CALKTZ010000560.1 GCA_937997355.1 uncultured Planctomycetales bacterium
CCCTTCGATTGTTTTCCGAGAAGTTGCCGAGGACTGGGGCATCCGTTTCCGCTTCCATTCCGGGTCGAGGGGGAAGCACGACCTCCCGGAGATCATGGCGGGAGGGCTCGCCCTCGCCGATTTCGATGGCGACGGCCGACTTGATCTTTATCTGTGCGATGGCGGGCCGATCGAGGGCGTGAATGCCGAGACAGCGGTGGACCCTCCTTGCCGCCTTTTCCTCAATCGCCTCCCCGCCGGCTTCATCGACGTGACCGCCGGTGCCGGAGCGCCAGGGCCGAGCTATGCCATGGGGGCGGCAACGGGCGATGTCGACGGGGATGGCCGTGTCGATCTCTTCGTTACCGGTTGGCGCGGCCAGAAGCTCTACCGGAATCTCGGCGGAGGGCGATTTGAAGACATCACCAAACGGTCCGGGCTCGAATCGCCGTTTTGGAGCACCTCAGCGGCGTTCGCCGACCTGGATGGCGACGGCGATCTCGACCTTTATGTGGCCAACTATCTCGATTACGACCCGGATCTTGCGCCCTACTGCGCCGCCCCGGATGGCCGACGCGATTATTGCGGCCCCGAGGATTTTCCTGCTCAACCCGATCGCCTTTATCGAAATGAGGGAGATGGAATCTTCACGGATGTCTCCAGGTCGAGCGGTGTGGATCTCCCCGAAGGGCGTGGATTGGGCGTTTTGATCGCCGAACTCACGGGAGATAATCGGCCGGACATCTTCGTCGCCAATGACGGCACCGACTGCTGGCTCTTTGCCAATCAGGGGGGCTTGAAATTCACCGAGGTCGGCGCGACATCCGGAGTGGCGCGCGACGGTCACGGCAACGCCCTGGCGGGGATGGGAGTCGCGCTCGGCGACCTCGATCGAGATGGCCGGTCGGACCTTGTCGTGGCCAATTTTCTCGGCCGATCGACGATCGGTTTCAAGCAGTTGGCGATGCCGAAGGGCTCATTCGCGGATGCCTCCACCCAACTCGGGCTGGCCCCGACGCGCGACGTCCTGGGATTCGGGCTTGCGCTGACGGATTTCGATGGCGACGGATTCCTCGATCTCATTCAAACGAACGGACATGTTCTTGATCGTGAGAGAATTGGCACGCCATTCGCAATGCGTCCAATCCTACTCAGTGGAACATCTGAGGGAATCCCGCTGAAGATTCCATCCGCAACCGCTTGCTCCTGGTTCGATCGGGCTATCCTTGGCCGGGGCCTGGCGGTCGGCGATCTGGACGGAGATCGTCGCCCCGATGTCGCCGTTGCCGGGCTCGGTGCTCCCTTCACGCTGCTTCGAAATGATTCGGGGGGAGGCTGCTTTACGGTTCTGGATGTGCTCGACCGCGCCGGCCATCCGGCGGTCGGGGCGAAATTGCGGGTGACGTCCGGTGACAGGACTTTCACGAGGGAGGTCACGGCGGGAGGGAGCTATCTGGCGGGTTCGGAAGCATGCGTCTTCCTCGGGCTCGGTGGTTTAGCAAGGATCGAGCGACTCGAAATTGATTGGCCGTGGGGTGCCACGCAGACATTGAACAATCTTTCCGCGGGACAGCGAATCCGAGTCCAGGCTCGATAGATCCAGGCTCAGGGCGGCGATTCCTGTTCCACCGCCTCCGGGCATTTCCCTGAATGATCCGGGCATCTATCATTCATTACTCCAAGGGTTGTCCTTCCCTCTCAATGCGGGCGCACGCCATGAATTCAGCACAAGAGAATCCAACCTTCCATGGCCTGAATTGCATGGAGATTTGGGGAGGGATCGAGCCGGTGGAGATTGCTCGGAGTACTCCGGGGCTCGAATTCTGGATTTATAGCCGGCCGTTCCAGGGAGCCGACGAAGGAGGCGACCTTCACTATGTCACCTTGTGCGGGGGGGGCCAGGTGACCCGTGTCGCGATTGCCGACGTTTCGGGCCATGGTATGGCGGTCTCGGAATTCTCCTCGATCCTGAGAGGACTCCTGCGTAAGCATATCAACAAGAAGAGCCAAAGACGACTCGTCGGCTGGCTTAATCGCCGATTTGGCGAAGAGGCGAGGCTTGGGCTGTTCGCAACCGTCGTGGTGGCGAGTTACCTGACATCGACCGATGAAATTTCGGTCTGCAATGCGGGCCATCCTCGTCCCCTCTATTACCACGCCGAACAGGGCAAATGGTCGATCCTCAGCGGGGAACGAGATGAGACCCGACGTGGCGCATTCAATTTGCCGCTGGGGCTTGATGAAAAAACACGTTACGACCAATTCACGATCACGCTCGGCCCCGATGATCTCGTGGTCTTCTACACGGATGCCTTAACGGAAGCGACCGATGACCAGGCTCAACTCCTGGGGGAAGCGGGATTTCTCGAGTTGGCGGGCCGCCTCGAGATGGATGATCTCGACCCTCGGATCGTCGGCGTGAAGCTGAGAGACGCGGTCGCCGATTTCCGGGGCAATCGTCCGCCGGACGACGATCTCACCTTGATCGTGCTCCGGCATACCGCCGCGCCGTCCCCCCGCCTTTCCTTGTCGCAAAAGCTCGATGTTTACGCCAAGGTCTTTGGCCTCAAGAAGGTCTGATTTCGACAGCACGGAGTCGCAATCATCGATCGGCGCCGTAAGCTCAATTGAAGGTACTCGATGCGAGTGATCCGGGACCGTCCCCTTACAACGTCAGGAATGGGAGATTCGCGGTGCCGGAGAACTCGGCCCTCAGTTGTTCGGGGCATCTCCGCCGTTGAATCGCTTCCCTTCTCCGGTGAGAAGCCAATGGGGGTTCACCCCCGTCAATTCGATGAGCCGAAGGATGGAATGCGCCGGGATCGTGCCCCCACTTTCGTATTCGTGGAGGTCGCGATAGGGGATCTGCAATCGCTTGGCGAGCAGCGGGCCGCCGTGCTCTCCATAGAGTTCCTGTCGAATCTCTCGGATTCGCTTCGCCAAGTCTGACTTGATCGACTTCCAGTCGGCCTCTGGGAATGGCAAGCTCATCGAGGAATCTACCATCTTGAGGACATGATGATCATCCGGCTCGCTTCACCGGATGTTCCGATCCGTTGTTCGAAGAACAAATCCTGGTCAATCAAATTATGTCGGCGAGGTCCAGTCGGGGCCAGTTGGAAGCAAATCCACAAATGGCGTGTTTTGTTGGACGAATTGCATTTTTAGGGCGTCCGCAAAATTGGAATCGCTTTGGAAAAGCGATTCCAATTGATCCCTTAAATGAATGGCCTGGAAAATAAGCCGCTTCATTGACCAGCGTGGGTGCAGTCAGTCATGATTGCGCGGCAGAAAAGGGATGGAAAAAACAAGCGTCAAAAAAAATCCAAAAAAAAGTTAAGTCGTCGCGTCGTCGTGGTTCGTGGATTTCGGTTCTTAAGGTCGAGCGAGAGGAAAACACACAAGACGACGCTCGCGAA
>CALKTZ010000561.1 GCA_937997355.1 uncultured Planctomycetales bacterium
AATCAACACGGCTGAGCGAACGGTCGGTGATGATGCGCGGCAGCCAGGCGTTCATCCCGAGCATCAACTGAGCGCTCAGAAACACCAGCGGCGCTCCGACGACCGCCGACACGCCGGGCGGCATCGGAAGCGCTGTGATGATGGCGAAGATGAACATGAGCGCGCCGAGCGCGCGTCGCTTCAGCGCTTCCAGCAGGTCGCCGATCGAGATGCGATCCCTGTCCTCGGCTTCCGCAATAGCCGTCAAAATGGCCGAGAGCCTGTCGGCGCCCTCGGCCTTGTCTACGTGTCTCAGGTCAATTTCAGGTTCATGGTCTGCCATCGGCGGCGATCATGCCCAGCGATTCCCCTTCGCGGCAAGCCTCTCCGGGATGGGTCAGAAGTCGCCGCCCATGTCGAAGCCGCCGCCATCCCCGCCGAAAAAAAGAGGAGTTCCGATCGAGTTACGGGCATGTCAGACCCCTCATCTCAAGACAGACTCGCACTCGTCCCGCACGCAAGCAAGGCCAACGATCGACCGAAACGGCCGGGGCCGGATTTGGGGTTTATCGGCGTTTTGCGGCCGGTTCGCCAGGATTCCGGCATTCACCAGGAAGGCCGTGGCAACATCCGACCCGAGGGGAGATCGAACACGGATTCGCCCCGATCCGATCAAAGCGGCCGGCTCCGCGAGGTCAGACGGCCCCGCCATCCCCCGCGCTTGGCGGCAAGATCAAGGTGCTCGGGGTCGACGTGCTCGGCGATCCGCCGAATTTCAGCTCATTCACCATGTCGGTCGCGGCCCGGGCGCCGTCCACCAGCCCATGGACGAGGGCGTTATTCGTCGGGATCGATTTCGCCACGAACATCGTCGGGAAAACCACCCCATACGAGAGGGTGTAGCACGTCGTGTAAACGAACCGAGAAACATACAGGCCCACCGCGGGAGCCGCCTTGGCCGCGGTTTCCTTGGCGTCCGCGGCACCTTCCTTCACGGCGTGGACCGCGGCGTCCATGGCGTCGGCGACGGCTCGCAATGGGTCGGAAGCCCCCACGGATTCTGTTTCAGACATGGCAAACCTTTCCAAATGCTGGGAATTGACTCCGGAATGGCCCGAAAATCCGTTCGTCTCACTCAAGGTTAAGACTCTCTACGTAGCCCGCCAACTCCCTGGCTCGCTCAATTTCTGAGTATTTTCCAAGCACGCATTCATTGAAACCCACTCTGCGTTCAATCTTCTCGATGAGCTTAAGCTTTCCTCAACGAGATTACCACAGAAATTCTGCTTGATCTCCTTAAATCTCCCATCTTTCCTATAGCGTTCGCCTACGAGCTGAAAACTCGTAATTCTACGTGTGGGTACCTGAGTAAATGTACCGCAAATGCGATTCCGAATTTACTCGTTCAAAGTGATTTTTCCAGTTCATCGCGTCTGCGGAAGCGGACCGGACCGCCCGTGTTTGTTGTTAAGCCGGTTTCTCAGCGTCCGGATGGGCCGGAGGAAGAAGACGCCGGCAAATCTCCTCGGCGCTCGATGCGCTCGATTCGCCGTTCGATGCGTTCCAGACGTTCGATGACGGCGCGCGGCGAGATGGGTTCGAGTTCGGCGGGGTGGGGGGGCACCCCTTGAGATTCGAGCGGGAGTGCCCGGAGCGTCGTGGAAGACGAGGGAGAAGAGGCCGTCGAAGGTGAGGGGACCGGAGCCGAGGCCGACGACGCCTGAGTTGGCGCGGTGGCCACGGTCGCAGGTCGGAGGGGGACGATGCCGACATTTGGTTCCGGCACCTGGAGCGCCCCCTGGGGATTGGCGACGGACGAGGAGGTCTTGGAGATCATCGCGCGGACGGAAACGGCCGGCGGGGTCGTCGCATTCGCGGACTCGGAGCCCGACGCGGAGGCCGTGCGAACGACTCCTTCCGAGCCCAGACTCGCCCCGGCGACTGTTCCGCCCTCCGGGGCGACAACGGCCCCAAGCTCCGGACCCGGACCGGCGGGGCCGGGGTCGGGCAATGTCTCGCTCGGGCGGCTGGCGGCCTGGAGCGTCACGTCGAGGCGATCGAGGTCCGGGTCATTCGAAGTCGAATCGGAACGAGGATCGTCGGCGGTTGCGGTTCCCGATCGTGAGGGATCGCGGCGACGGAGCACTCCCAGCTTGATTCGGGTGTGCGCCCGGGTCCGGTCGAGGCGGTCGGTCAAATCCCCCGGAGAGCGGATCGCATGGGAGTCGAGGGCGACGATGCGGTCGCCAGTCCGCAGGCCGGCCGCGGCGGCGGGGGTATTGGCCAGGATTTCGCTGAGCCTGGCCCCCTCGCCCTGAACGTCGGCGGGGTCGGCCGGCTCCAGGCGGACTCCCAGATAGGCGCGCTCGACCCGTCCGGAGTTGCGAAGCTGGTCGGCGACCCAGATCGCGTCGCGGGCGGGGATCGCGAAGCCGATGTCGTGGTCGTGGTCCAGCTCCGCGTTCCGGTCGAGGTCGTCGTCCCGCCCTTTCACCGGTTGTGCCGGCGTCAGCGACGAGGCCGAGGTCGCGGCGGCGAGCCCTCCGCGGACCAGGCCCAGCCATTCGCCCCGCAGGTTGGCCACCGTCGCGCCGCTGTCGCCGGGATAGAGTGGGACCTGAACCTGGATCAATCCGCCGAGCTGCCGAGGTCCGATTTCGAGCGCCCGATCGAGCCCCGCCACATGCCCCCGGCTCACCGAATGCCCCAGGCCGAGCGGATTGCCGACCACGAAGACCGAACTGCCGAGCTTGGGAGAATCGGCCGCGATGCGGACGGGCCGGACCAGCTTGGGGGGAATCCGGAGCAGCGTCAGGCCGGTTTCCGGATCGGCGGCCAGCCAGGTGGCCACATGACGCCGACCGGTCGCGTCCCTCGCGAAAATCGGCATCGAGGAGCCCGCCGCGCGACTGCCGGTTCGCATCCGCTCGCCTCGTGCTGCCGCCCCCGCTCCCACGCCGGTCCCCGGGATCGGGGAGGGGGAGATCGTCGAAACGTCCGCCATCGCCGAACCGGGGGAAACCCTGGCGGTGGTCGCCTCGGGGGGGGGCGTGGTGGTTGTTGAGGTCGAGGTCTGGGGGACCATGGGCCGATCGATCCGGATCGAGAGGATTTCCCCCTGCGGGCTGATCACAACCCCTGTGGCCACCCGTCGCGTGCCGGTCGGGGAATCCTCGGCGGTATATTCGAGGGTGACGACCGAATCGCGCACCCGGGACATCGCCCCGGCCACCCGCCGCTCCATCCGCTCCAGGGCCGCCAGCAGCGCGTCCTCGGAGCCGACGGAAGAGGGATTCTGTCCGGCCACCGAAATTGGCTCGCGCGAGCCCCGATTGATCTCTCCGTTCTTGGGTCGCGGAGTCGCCGGAGGACCGGCCTGTGCGGGAGTCGTCGCGCTCGTCCCCACACCAACCCCCGGCATCCCCCCTTCGGGATCGGAGTCGCCACACCCGACCGATGCCAGGGCAACCGCCACCAACACCGATGCCCCGGCCGATTTGAGCCGACCGGGCCAATGGCTACATCTGGTGAGGAGGAGTTCGGTTGAGGTCACTTTGGGGCACTCGAAACGTTGTTCAACAACGGGTGAAAGCAAGTTAAAAGTTGATTCCTCTCACTCCGAGCCGCTCCTCCGCTCCGAGGATTGGAGGCGGGAGAATGCAGGCAAGAATTCCGGCAACCGCGCCGGGGGCCTTAGGATCCTCCCTCGATCCCCGAATTGCAAGAAGGGAGGAGAGGAAGACTGGCGGGCTGGTGCCCTGGGTGCGTCTCCGGTATCCCCG
>CALKTZ010000562.1 GCA_937997355.1 uncultured Planctomycetales bacterium
AAGCAGTATTGCCAGACCATCCAGCACGCCTATCAGGTCGGCGGCTCGCTCCAGTCGGTCGAAAACTACATCGGCGGGCTGGGAACTCCGCTCGATCGCGACCGCATGCTGGCGATGCAGAACTGCATGGACGACTTCGAGGAGGCCAGCTACTACGGCCAGGGGGTTCCGATCACGGGGCCGTCCACCCGGCCGCAGATGAAGGGACTCCGCAACCTCATCGCCACGAATAAGACCACCACGCCGACCAACGCGGCCGCATACAAGCCGAGCGACCTCGTTCGCGACACCATCCAGAAGTGCTTCGACGGCGGCGGCAACCCCAACTTCATGCTCGTCTCGACCGACTTCCTCACCGGCTTCGCCATCTGGGGACACGCGGTGCAGCGTCTCGAAGCCGGGGCTTCGGTCTTCGGCACGCCGATCGACCTGTTCGAGGTCCCGTTCCTCTCCGGCATCAGCCTGGTCCCGGCGCCGCTCCTGCGTCCCGGCACCGCGATCTGCCTCTCCGGCCCCGAGGTCAGAGTCCGGCTCAAGCGGCCTCTCCTGGAAAAGCCCCGCGGCTCGCGCGGCGACGCTATCGAAGGGGATTTCATCATGGAAGGCGCGATCGAGCTCGACAACGAGGCGCATCACGCCTGGGTCAACGGGATCACCGCCTTCGCGGCCTCCTGAGCAATCCCGAGCCGCCAACCATCACACCTCAGCGGCCGACTGACTCTCGACCAGCCTTCTCCTCAATTGCGGACGGGAAACGAGGGACGTTCTCAAGGCAGCCCTGCCCGGAGAATTCCCTCCGCTCCCTTCCAAACTTGAGGTAGAGAATTCCGGCGCAGGCCCTTCCTTTCCTCGCGATGGATGACCCACTCCATGAACGTATCAGACAAGCCCTACCAATTCGTCGGCATCTTGCCCTACGTCGATCGTGCGGCCGAAGTACTTGGACTTCGCAACGATTCGATGAAGGGGAAGGCCAAGCGGATTGAACACCTCGCCCGAATTCAGACGGCGCTCGGCCAGACCACGCAAGCGAACCAGGACGAGCGGCGGGCAATCTTCAGCCAGGCGCTCACGTACCGGGAATCGCTGGCGGTCGCATTGCTCGCCGCCGAGCTTGCCATCGTCGAAGTGGCGAACTCGATGGGGCTCGATTCCCCGCAATTCGCCGAGCTCGACCTTGAACTCGCCGCGGCCCATCAACCCGCGTCTCGGTGAATCGCGGCGCGGCCGGAATTCGCCCAACCCCCGTCCCCGAACAGACAACTTCCACCATGAGCTATCCAAGACTGAACACGGTCTACGCGACCGACGAAAACATCCTGATCCGGGCGGCAGGGGATTTCGCGGTCCTCTGCCCGGATTGGCAGAAGCTTACGGCCGGTGCCGACGGCGTGGCCGGTGGATCGTCTCCCTGGACGCTTTCCTCCGCCTCGGTCGACTTCGAGGCCAGCGGAGTGCTCCCGGGCCATGTGATCTTTCTGCGTAAGCCCGTGACCGTCTTCAAAGGGAGCGGCGAACCGTTCGCCGTTGATGCGGTCTCGGGAAATACCGTCACCCTGAGACGTCCCGGTCGAGGGTCCGGAGCCGGCCAACCTCTCCCGTCGACGGCCGGCGTCGATTTCCTGATCACCTCGCTGGATCCTCAAATCGAGGAGGCCAGCTTCGATCTCAATCGACGATTTTCGATCGATCCGGGCATTCCCAGCCGTGCCCCGGAGGCCGTGCATGACATCAGGGACCTGCGAAACGCCTGTGTCCTGTCGGTCCTGGCACAACGCTACGCGTCCGAGACCCGAGGACGCGACGGCGATTTCTCCCTCAAGTTGTCCCTGATCAATCAGGAACTCTCCGAAGTCCTCGGCAGGCTCCAGATCCGATGGGGTCAGGGAGGCGACACCCAGCCTCCTTCCACGCGGTTTTCCACCCGTCTCGTCCGTTAGGCCGCACTCGCAATCGCTTTTGGTTTTCACCCCCTACCCGAATCCAATCCCCCGGCAAGCCCAGGAGTTTTCCCATGGCAAACGTGTTCTACGACAACGCGAAGAAGAATCTCTGGAACGGCACGATCAATCTCGCTTCGGATCCGCTGAGCGTCGCGCTCGTCGGCTCGGGCTACGTCCCGAACCAGGCCACCGACCAGTTCTGGAGCAATGTGGTCGCCAACGAGGTCACCGGCGCCGGTTACACGGCCGGCGGCCAGGCCCTCACGGGTCAAACCGTCTCCGCCGACACGGTCAATCACCGCGGCAAGTTCACCGCCAACAACGTGACCTGGTCGAACGCCACCGTCACCGCCGTCGGCGCGGTCATCTACAAGAATACCGGGACGGCGAGCACCTCGCCGATCATCGGTTACATCGACTTCGGCGGCGCGAAGTCGAGCTCGGCCGGAAACTTTACCATCCAGTGGGATGCCACCAACGGCATCGCCTACTTCTGATCGAATAATGCACAAGCCAGGTATTGTCCATGTCTTTCTATCCTGGCTGGAGGAGCCGGAGGGGCCTTCTCGCAAGGCCCCAAACCGGCGCCTCATTCAATGACTCCCTTCCAAGGGGCATCCCTTCGACGGTTTCGGCGAGATTCAAAGCCCCGTGCCGCGCGCGTCGACGATCCGCCGACGGCCCACCTCGACTCCTTCCCTTCGACCTTTCCCAAGGTGAACATTACCCATGGCAATTTATTATGTCTCGCCTTCCGGGTCGGACTCGAATAACGGCCTCGGGCCCGACGCATCGAGCTCGACCAACAAGCCGTTCCTGACCCTCAACAAGGCAATCGGCGCTTCGGGCGTCGCCACGGCCGGAGACACGGTCTATCTCGCGCCTGGCGTTTATCGATCAGGAACAAGCGTCGGCACCTCCGGAACGAGCGGGAACCCGATCACGATCCAGGGAGATCCCGGCAATGCCCAGGGCTTCAAGGATAGCTCGGGCAACCTCCTCTCGCCCGGAGGCGTCCGCTGCACCACGTACACAAACGGCGATACGACGGCAGCACCGGGTGCGGCCGCTCTCTCCGCAATCAATCGGAGCTACCTATCCTTCTCGAACATCTGGTTCGTCGGAGGGATTCCCGCCGCGGGAGGCTCCGGCACGATCGATCTTGTATCGGGAGCCCACGACATCAGCTTCACCGCGTGTATGTTCAGTCATGGCCTCTCCATGAGCAATGGCTATTATCTCGCCAACCTGGTGAACAACTCGGCGCAACTCGCTCTCAATATCACGTTCGATCGATGCATCTTTTCGTCGTTCATCGTCAACTTGCTGAATATCACCCTTACCAAGACAAACAACGGGACCGCCGACTACAATGCCAACGTCGTCGTCCAGAATTGCCTATTCAACGGCGGGCTCAACACGATCAACATCATGTCGAGCGGGACGGGGAGCTTCCTCGGCGGCGGAGTGACGGTTAAGAACTGCACGGCGCTCGCCAGCTACGGACCAAGCGTCAACGTCGCCGACTCGGGGATCTCGACAACGGTTCCCAACATCGTCCAGAATTCCATCCTCTTCAAGAACATCTCCGCCAACACGCTCGGCCAGGTTGTCGAAGACTACAACTGGCTGACCGGACGATCGAACGTCGCCGCCGGGCCTCGTTCAACGAGCGACGGATCGCAATGCTTGATGCTCGATTTCGGCCAATCCACGCTCTGGGGCCAGACCACGAAGCCCATGGGCACCCCGACGAACGGCTCGCCCCAGCTCGGCTTCGGCAATGCTTCCGGCGCCCCGTCATACGACTGGCTCAATCGTGCCCGCCCCGAGGGAGGAAAGTCGCTCCTGGCAGGGATCGGTTATCTGGAGCGGCACGACACCGCCGTTCAGGAAAACTCGATCGTCGACTCCGGATCTTCGATCCGAATCGATGGACCCGGCTCCCACGAATTCCTGATTCCGGTGGATGCGACCGCGACTTCGATCTCGGTGAAGTGCTATTTCGATGCCAACCACGGCACCGCCACGCCTCCCCAGGCGATCCTCGTCGCGGTCCCCGAGATCGGCGTCGCTTCGCAAACCGTAACCGCCCCGGCGATCGCAGGACAGTGGCAGACCTTGACCTTCTCGAATATCACCCCGACCACACGAGGGGTGGTTCGTGTTCTGCTCACCGCCCGGCCGAGTCAGGCCAGCGGCAAGGCTTATTTCGATACGTTCGTCGTGAGCTGAGGCCAACCCGATGTCGATAATCACCTCGCAGAACTGGGACAGCGTCGTCCGACCCGCAATCCCCTCGGGCTGGACCGTCAGTTCGGGCCTGATTACGACGGCATTGTTCCAGGTCTCCACCCCCAATGCCCTCGGAGCATCCGCTTCCAACTTCTCGGGCACGGCCGCGGCCATGTGGGCCACGGCCGATCCGAGCGGAGGCGACGTTGTTGTTCAGGCAAGCATGTATTTCGGGAGTGGAGGTTCTCTCAATCGTTGGGGGCTCTTCGCGAGATCGAACAAGAATCCGACCAATGCTTCCTCGATCTTCTACACACTCTGGCTGAAGAACGCCACCGCTACCGATAGCCCCACTCTTTCGATCACGATCAGCGACCACGGCCAGGAAACGCCGCTGACCGGTGCGACCGTCGCCATCGGCACGCCAATCCAAGGAGGGTGGTACACCCCCTATTTCTTGCTCTCGGGAACATCGCTCCAGGGAAGCCTCCAGCGAGTGTCCGATGGCTATTGGCTGGCATCCAACGGAAGCTGGCAAGCCACCCAGACCCAGGCGATCTCGATCATCGATGGCGAGAAGTCGGGCTCGGGATACGCCGGTTTGCTGCTGGATGGCGCTGTCGCCGGCACGATGTACAGCGATGACTTCGTTCTCTTGACGGCCCCCACTTCAATCGATTTGTCCATCGGGGCTGGAATTCTATCGACAACCGGAGCAATCGCAACAACAACGGTTAGAGCCGATACGTCCCTGGCGATTCCCAGGTTTGCATACTCAGGCGTCCTGAGCGTCGTCAACACCGGACTCGGATTCACATCGATCGTCCCGCCGATCGCATCCGAGCCGTACAAGGCGCTGCCCGGACCTTTCAT